>JABHNK010000039.1 GCA_018694295.1 Waddliaceae bacterium | reverse complement strand
CCCAGACCCCCAGACCCCCAAAAGAAAATCCTCGGGGTTCTAGGGGTGAAACCCCTAGCCCGCCCTATTTCTCTCTGTGTTCTCTGTGTTCTCTGTGGTGAAAATTCTATTTCTATTCCTAAATCCGAATTTTTTGGGGAGCTTCACCTTCGCAAGTTTTATCATCTGTTACTCAACTTTGAACTATCCCTGGATTTTTAATCAGATATCATGTAAAATAGATCGTAACTAATTTAATAAGAGGGCATTATGAGCACCAGCACTTCAGCGATCAATAGAATTATCCAATCGGTAGCCAATTATGGTGTTATGAATGAAGTAACATCATATGAGCTAGATGGTCATCAACAATTTTTAGCTTCACTTCACTGCCACACCAGCCTTTTGATGTTATCTAGCGATATTAAGATAGCAAAGCCGGGGATAAGAACTCATTCTATTGAAAAAGTTCCTTTGGCGGCAGGGTTAATTTATTCAGTCGCAACCCCTTTAGCTAAAAAATATATTGAAAAGCCAGAAGATCAACAGAACCCTTTATTGACACTTCTTTCTAAGCTAACAGTTCGTATCGATCCTGTCTGTAAGGTTATTTGCGATAATAGCAACAAGATTATGGTGATCGCTTCTTGTGTGAGCTATGTCGCTCTTACTGCTTTAGGGTTTACAGCAATAGGAGTGACTGGGCTTGCTGGGCTATTCCTTTTCGCGATAAAAAGAAAAGGATATATGCCGGCTATTGTAGATAAATATTTGAACCCTATCAGCAGTCTAGCAAGGATTTATACCGTTTTGATCACCCCAGAGTCTCTCCCGATAAAAGCCTTGCAATTACTCGTTTATGGTTCCGCATTGATTAATTTCTTGATGACGCAAGAAAAAGTAACTTCACTATTGCCAGCACATATAAGAAAAAGAGCTCCAGGTAGACATATTGTCTCAGAAAATCATAAACTTTCGTCTTTTTCCGTAGAGGCGATTCGTGAAAAGATAAAAAATGATAGTAGCTTTTCTGTTAATATGTCTTCGATACATTCTGACAGTGTTGAACAGATCTTCCCCGCAGACTACCATGAAGAATTAGAAGAAATTAGCCCTGAAATTCTTTTCGGAGAGCTAGAACAAAAAATTAAAGATCGAGATCTCTCCCTTACGGAAGATCAACAAGCAGGATTATCTCGATTAAAGAATGGATTTGTTGATGGCCATGTCGAGGATCAGGCTGTCCAAAATATGCAAATGTTCAGAAGGGTCATGAAGTCTCTTATTCATTCTATTATTCGTGATGATAAGAATTTTGACTCCAAGGCTAAAGAAATTGCGGAGATAGGAAAACAATGCATAGGAGGGTGGGTAAGAGAAACCTCTTCTATGCTATTGCCAAAGACAAAAGATGCGACATGGGCTGTCCACCATGAATTAGCAGTATTGCGTGGGGAGTGTATTAAAGAAAAATTGGGAAAAATGATTCGGGAATCGGAAACTGATGAGGATGCTAAGAGAAAATATGGCGGCTCTAACAATATACACGCTACTAATGCTGTTCAATTAGGGCTGTGGCATTCTCTTAGACCATATGAAGCTGAAGTCGCTCGAGATTATAAAGGTGCAGATCTTAGCAGTATTATAGTAAATCGTTGGCAGAATAGATTGCAGAAAGGAGAACAATTGAAACCCTTAGGCGCCTTCGGTGGCATGCTTGCGGAATGGCGTTGCGCAATGGCATACCCAGGAATTTCTATTAGATTAACAAATAAGATTAGGACGATTTATGAGACAGTAGTGGGAAAATATGAGCCTTCTTTGCTTGTCGATAATATTTGTGATGCTATTTCGCCACAGTATGTCCCTGCTGAAGGTGACGTCAGTTCTGTCGATACATCCCGTAAGATCTCATGGGATGCGATTACAGGCTGGCTGTGTGATATTGACGAAAGGTTATCCGACTTGCAAATTTTAGATCCAAATACATACGAATATAATGAACAGTTTGTAGAAAAGGATCCCGCCAACCAATATAGATTGACCAAAGAAGGCGTTCGGTTATTACTTTGGGACAAAGGCGTTATTGCACCTCGAATTAAACCTCATCAACGTTAAGGGCTCCGCGGTTAAGGGCGCTCCGCGCACCCTTGACAATCCCGCGACAAGGGGAAAGATCCCCTTGCATCCCCGCGACAAAGCAAAAAGCAAAGGCGAAACGCCTTTGCTTTTTTGCTTTGTCTTTGCCGTCATCACCATCGAAACGATGGTAATGAGGGTGTATGAAGAACTTCTGGGGTCACACTGGGGTCAGGCCGGACATTCGGATATTTCAAATGTCCGAATGTCCGGCCTTATACCCCTTATTAGCGGCAACGCTAATAAGAAACCGCGTTATTAGCGCTTTTGGCCAATTTCGATAATAGCAGCCACAATACCTTGCGTTTTTCATAAAAACGTGATTATGTCCACGCTTTTATGAAAAAGAACAAAAACCACAACCAAATCACACATATTATCAGACGCTGCTTGTTCATTATTTGATTGAATAAAGACATGGCATTATGCTACGATGTTATTCCGATAAAACTTAGTATTAATAGGATAGGTGAAATTATCATGAAGAGATTTTTTTTATTATTTATAATAGCGACAACTTTTTTCGCCAATACATGCTACACAGAAGCATACACTAATGGTATTCTCAGGCCTACGACGTTAGTCGCCAAAGCGAACGAGCAAATTGTTGATGTTTCTGACGGCACATATACGTTAGTTGAAGTTATAGGCAATGTTTCGGAAGTTTTCAAACAGCCTATTCAAGAAGCATTAGCGACAGCTTCTGCTAAAGATGATATTGATAATATCAAGTTAAAGCCACTGCTTGGAGGGTTGTCGAAATCAAAATTATTTCAATTCGACGTCAAAGGCAAAAGATATGTGCTGAGGATTCTCGATGAGATGAAAGACGTCGAAAAAAGAAAAGCCGAGGTTGCCGGACACTCTATTGCTGCAGGGCTTGGCATAGCTCCCGAGCTATTTTATGTTGATTCGATGTCGCTTGTTATTGTAATGGAATTTATTGATGGCAGGTTATTTTCAAGAGATGACTTAAATAACGAGGTCGTCGTCAGAGAAGTCCTGCATACAGTGAAAAGGTTTCATGATTACTCTGGTGATAGGCGATTGTTACGGGAGAGAACGACAATCGAATTGATACAGAACATTTACAAAAAACATTCGGCGCAAGGGACAGTATATCCTAGCTGTTTCGAGGGCTTGTTGGAGAATCTCGATCAAGAAGCCGTTGCTATATATGAAAACACAAAATGTGTGCCTTTGCATGGCGATCTTAACCACAACAATATCATCATAACCAAAGACGGCAAAGTATACCTCATCGATTGGTCGGAGGCTAGGATGGACCATCGCTTTTCCGATATTGGCTGGATGTCGTGTTTTTTGGGGGCGGAAAAAGAGGATATAAGAAACCTCTTAGAAGGTTATTTTGGCAGAGAACCTTCGCAAAACGAAATCGAAGAGGCGTTGTTTTTTAACGATGCCACGATATTGTTGGCGGCGGCAGCGTGGATGCATTGCCAAGAAGAACGCAACCAAGAAAAATTGGATATTCTTCTTGAAGAACCTCTTAAAAAAGGCACGCAATATGTCAAAGAAGGCATCACCACGCAAGAGGTTAATGCATTGGAAGGCATAGACGCTACGAAATATGCTTTGGGATGGCTAAAAGAATTTATTGAAAACCAAAGCTAAAACCACAACCAAATCGTGTATGTTATCAGACGTTGACAAACATTAGGGTCACAATCACGAGTAGAAATCGACTGGAATATTTTTTATCTCATCGCCATCGTTTTTTATAGCGGATAGGAATAGCGTTTAGCGGATAGAACCCCAAAAATCCTATTCCGAACTATACGCTCCACGCTATAACTATACGCTATAGACAGGGCGCGTAGCTCCGCCATTGCCAGTTGCTGTTTTTATGATGTTTTGGTATAGTATGGTGCTAATGAAACGAGAGGGGTAGTGTTATGGAAGACAAAATTATTGTTGTGACTGGTGGTGCTGGGTTTATTGGGTCTGGGATTATACGGCATCTTAATGACAGAGGAATTAGTAATATTGTTGTTGTCGATGAGCTTGAGGAGTCTGAGAAGTGGAAGAACCTTGTTGGCAAGAGTTTCGATGACATTGTCTCGAAGTATGATCTGTTCGACTGGCTTGAGGGCCGGGAAGACGAGATCGGTGCTTTCATCCATATGGGCGCATGTTCTGACACTACGGAGACCGACGCTGACTATCTCCTTGAGAACAACTATCATTATACCGTTGATTTAGCGGAATACGCTATCGAGAACGACATACGCTTTATATATGCATCTTCGGCGGCGACCTATGGCGATGGTGAGAAGGGGTTTTCTGACGATCATGAAGGTCTTCTTGGCCTTGAGCCTCTCAATATGTACGGATATTCCAAGCATCTTTTCGATCTGTGGGCGCAGAAACAGGGCGTTCTTGATAAGGTCGTGGGTCTGAAATATTTCAATGTTTTCGGTCCTAACGAAGGACACAAGGGACGCATGGCTTCTGTTATCCCTAGTTTTGTTAAGAAGGGACTTAAAGACGGGAAGATATGCCTTTTTAAATCTTCGGAGCCGGAGAAATATAGCGATGGCGGGCAGAAAAGAGACTTCGTATATGTCAAAGATGTTGCTAGGATAACGTGTAGCTTCCTCAACAACACAGAATGTGGAATCTTTAATGTCGGCAGTGGTATTGCACATACGTGGAATTCCTTGGCGCATTCTATCGTTTCTGCTGTCGATTTCGATGTGAAGATAGAATACATCGACATGCCCAAAGACCTTATAGGGAAGTATCAGAACTACACTCGCGCTGACATCGAGAAACTTCAAGGTGTCGACGACAATACAATGACGCCGCTGAAAGACGCTGTCGAAGATTATATCAAAAACTATTTATTGGTGGATAAATTATGGTAACGTTAACAGGGATGTTCAACAACTTCAAACCTTTCAAAGCTCTCCTTGTCGGAGATCTTATGCTCGACACCTACACGATAGGTGACGTAAGGAGAGTTTCGCCAGAAGCCCCTGTTACGGTTCTTAACGTAGAACGCGAAGAACAGCGCCCTGGTGGTGCAGGAAACGTTGCTCTAAACATCATGGATTTTGGCGGCAGCGTTTCTTGTGTGGGACGCGTTGGTAATGATGCCACTGCCGATGTTCTCAAAAATCTCCTCGACAGCGAAGGTGCTGACGTGAAAAACATCGTTACGCAAGACGGTCTATTGACACCTCTAAAAAATCGTGTAATTGCTGGAAGCCAGCAGATAGTACGTGTCGACTTCGAAAAGGTCACCCCAATTTCCGAAGACAAAGAAAAAGAAGTCCTCGATGTTGTAAAGGCTGCTATCGGTGATGTCGACGTCGTCGCCATCTCCGACTACGGCAAAGGTCTGCTTACGACTAGACTACTACAAGACATCATCGCCGTAGCGCGTAATGCCGATGTTCCTGTCGTTGTAGACCCCAAAGGCCTCGACTATTCGCGTTATCGCGGCGCTACACTGATAAAGCCTAACTTCAAAGAAGCTTATGAGGCCGCTGGGATGAGCCACGACGCTTCTCTAGAAGACGTCGCCGCTAAGATATTACGCGATACTGATGCCGAATACCTCCTCATAACGCGCTCTAAAGATGGTATATCGCTATTCGATGCGAAAGGAAAACATCAGCAGTTTTCCGTTACAGCACGCGATGTTATCGACGTCACTGGCGCCGGAGATACCGTTCTTTCTATGTTGACATGTGCTATAGCAAACGGTTTTTCTATGGAAGACGCAGTAAAGCTCTCTAATGTCGCTGCTAGCATAGCAATAGAACGTTTTGGATGCGCTCGCGTCACCCTTAAAGATATCGCAGAACGCCTTCTCGATGACGATATTGATAATAAGATCTTCGAAGAAGAACATATCTTCGCCCTTAAAAATATCTTGTCGATGAAAAGCTTCGTCACTATCGGTGTCGAAGCTACTAAAGGCCTGACGTCGACGATATTCCAAAGTATAAAGCGTTATGCAAGAAGCCATGAGAGGGAGCTTGTCATTTATATCCGTGACGTTGACCCCGACGAGGAATTCGTCTCCATCTTGGCATCGCTGTCGGAAGTAGGATTCATCGTGATAAAAAGCGATAGCTTTATGCATCTGTGCAACACGATACGCCCCGACGAAGCCTTCGTCATCGAAGACAACAAACTCGTCGCTCTCGAAAGCCCAGAAGCACTTTTACAATGAACAATGAACAATGAACAATGGAATGTTGGTTTTATCGTTCAATATTAACATCATTAATGCTTACTTTTATTGATAATTGATAATTGAGCATTGATAATTGATCAATGTAATATAGTGTGCTGTATCCACCACTTTTGTGGGTGGTCGGTTATCGTTATAGGTGTGGTTCTGGAGGCGTTTTTCTCTGCGATGAATTTCTCTGCAGAAGCGTCGTGGGGGCATATATTTATCCAGCGTAGCGATGGCGTCGTGTCGATGATCTTTCCTAGGATGGCAGTGTCGACGTGGTCGCGGAAAGTCCCCAGACATAGACCTTCAAGGTGGGAAGCCTTCTTAGTGAAAGACAGAAGGTTTTTCCAGTCGAAATAGCGTAAGGCGAAGAACCCGGCGATGCGAAGGTGCGGACATAGCTTGCCGAGGGTCTCGAGACCTCTAGATGTTATGTCGTTGGTTATCGATATCGTCACAGACGTCAGGCCAGTAGCATTGTGAGCAAAACGTATCAGCGCCGCGTCGTTGAGCTTGTAGTCGTAGCACGTGGCAGCCTTCAGACGGCTATTGTTTTTGGCGAAAGCGATAGGGGCTTCGCCGAGATGCCGTATCTCGAAAGCCACAAGGTTCGACGTCGCCGCTGCCATAGCATCGATATGGTCCAGCATGCTGGCATCGTGATGCAGAACAAGGACCTCTAGCTGCGGGTTCTCCTGCAGAAGGGTTACTGCGCCGGAGCCTATGGCGCCACAGCTGCCGAGGTCAAGAAAGCGGAGCTTCTTGGAAAAAGAAGCAAGGTGCCGTAGGTATTTGTCAGAAAGCTCCGAAGAAGATAGACGTAGCGTCGTGATCTCGGGGTTTTTCTTTATAAGAGCTAAGGCGTCTTCGGGAGATATCATTTCGACATCTTTGCCGATATTCTCGCGCAGCTCCAGAGATGTCAGCGTGGTGATCTCGTCATTGTCGATGAAATTTTTCTTGAAAGCCGCCCTGTCGATAACGCCGCCGATGAGGGCAAGAGAAGTTAAAGCGAGGTCGCCGATGATTTTTGTCGCCTTGGAAGTCATGGTGAAATGCTCCAGACGCAGACTCGTAAGCTTGGGGAACTTCGGCAAGGTGTCGATGAGCTGCTTCTGGGCGGAGATGCCAAGGCGGTTAAGCTTAAGGGTTGTAAGGCGCTGCAGCTTCGTGAAAGACTCCAGGCCCCTGGACGACAAGTGGGCATACTCTTTTTCTTCGCTGCCATCGAAAGAGATGTCTTCGAGGTTGACAAACGTCGACACCAACCCTTCAAGCTGGTCGTCGGTGAGACTGTTGATCTGGCCTAGAGAGGCTTTCTTGATAAGACCGCGGTTCTCAAGAAGAAGGACGAGGTCGGCAGGAGGTATCTTCGTAAGGTCGCCGCCGGACTTCACCCACCACGTCTCCAGAAGGTTCGTTAAGAAACGCTCTTTATTGGAAGAAAAGACGCCTTCGTCACTGAGGTCTATAGAATGCTGATGACATATGTCACTCCAGGCAGCGTCGATGTCTTTGGAAAGTCCACGAAAATACTCTTGCTGCTTAGAAAAGACCTCGGAAAAACTCTCGCCGATGTTGCTCAGAACCCCTTCCCAATATTCTTCTAGCTCTTCGAAGGTGGCAAAGACTTTCTTCAAAGCCTTCTTGGCGACACCTGCCGAAAGATGACTTTTCCAGCGCGCGAAGATGGAAGCATGGACGCCTGTCAATGCGTCGCCGAGGCGTATCTTCTCACACTCGTGAAGAAGGTTGGGGTTGCCTATCTTGGCGATGAGCTCTATAGGATATTCCAGACACAAGCTCGTAAGCTCGGAGTTTTCCTTGTCATGGACACTAGACCTTTTCGAGACGCCGGAATCCTGGATGACCTGCTGTATGAGTTCGTTGGCGTCGGAAAGGATGCCTGACATATTTCGTGCGGTGACATCGTTGACATAAGCATTCCAAGCATGAGGGTGGAGCTCTACGACAGGAGGCGAAAGGTTGTTGATGAAAAATCTGTCGACAGCGTTGTTTATAGAAGAACGAACCTGTGAAGCTATGGCATTGACATTTTCATTGGATATAGGGTTTTGCTCTGCGTCAGTATTTCCGCTCATCTGCGGTCCGAAAACATTGTCAGGAAGGCCACCTACTGTCATGATAATTAGCTCTTATATTTCTTAATAATTGAGGTTAAAGATTTTTTTACGAAAATAGCAAGCGAAAAAAGAACTTTTACACTAAATTGTGGGTTACAGCAATAACATAGGAAGTTAGTAATATGGACTATAAAGACCTTATAGCGTTGGCGCGCATGGCGATAGCTAAGAATTTCGGCGATAATTACGACGCCACACAATACGAAGAAAGCTTCACGGAAAAGCAAGGAGCATTCGTAACCCTTAGAACCTTTCCTGATGAAAACCTCCGTGGATGTATAGGATATACCCTCCCTGTTTTTTCCTTGGCAACGACGATACAGCGCGCTGCCGAAGCCGCCGCCTTCCAAGACCCTAGGTTCCCTTCTTTGCAGAAAGAAGAACTCGATGTCATCACCATAGAGATATCGATACTTACAGTTCCCGAGCCACTAGAATGCCTTCCAGAAGAGCGCAGCAAAAATATACGCATAGGAACCGATGGCCTCGTCATAGAATACCACGGAAGACAGGGACTGCTACTGCCACAGGTCGCTACGGAAAACAACTTCTCCGTAGAAGACTTCCTCGAATGTCTTGCCAACAAAGCCGGCGTCGCCTCTGAAGCAGTACTGTCGCCGGAAGCAAAAATCCTCACCTTCCAAGCAGAGATATGGCACGAAGAAACACCTAATGGAGCAATTATCAATTATCAATGATCAATGTTTTCTCTATGATTTCCACGACAGCGTCGATGTCTTCGACGGTAATAACACCTACTGGCAACAGAAATCTCACCCTTTTCGGTGTGCCGCCGGCAGTGAAGGCAATGACACCAGCATCATAGAGCTTCTCGACGAACGATGTCGTCGCTTCTTTATCGCCAGCGCGATAGGTGAATGCCACCATGCCACCTAAACCATAAGGCCCTGAAATTGTTCCGGGATACCGCTCAGAAAGGACTTCGAGGTTTTTAACGAAATGCTTATGGTATAGCGATATCTTACCGTCTTCGCCAAGGAAATCTCCAGACACCAACTTTTCGATGATGACCTTCCCAACAGCTAACGCCGTAGCACTAGAAGCGAACGTCTGGCTTATAAGGCGCGGTGGTGGACGATAATACTCGTTGAAGAGAGTGCCACACACCTGTGAAAACTTCCCGAAGGTGACAATATCAGCATATTCTTCCAGGCCAAAATGCTGGAAGGCGAAAATCTGAGGAGTCCTTCCGAACGTCTGTACCTCGTCGATAACGACCGCGATGTCGTGTTTCTTCGCTATAGCCATTACAGCAGAGAAAAAGTCATGCGTCCCAGGGTATATGCCACCATTGCCCTGGACGAGTTCTACACATAAAGCAGCATAAGCGCCGGGGTTAGCGGCGATATGCCCTTCTATGGCATTAATAGCGTCGTTGGTGCTCTTCTCAGGATCGTTGTGGTTATAAAAAGGTATATAGTCGACGTCGAGGGTGTTAGGAAGAATGTCTTTGCAGCTGCCGATGTCGGAGATCTGTGTCGTCGCCAACGTCCTTCCCATGAAACATTTCTCGAAAGCAAGAACCCGCGATGCCGACGTTTTCTTCGCGAAAGCAAGCTTCAAAGCATTCTCGCAGGCTAAAGCACCAGACGTTGTCATAACACAATGGTCAAAACCTGAAACCTTCGTGATAACCTTAAGAAAAGAAAGATATTCCTTGCCAGGTTGAAGATGTCCTTGTATAGCTACATCTGTTAGAGCAGCATCTACAGCAGCAAGGACGAGGTCTTCGTCGCTATG
>JABHNK010000038.1 GCA_018694295.1 Waddliaceae bacterium | reverse complement strand
TCCTCACCTTCCTCCTAGTTAACCTAGGCAGTCTCGTTAGAGTTCCCACCATTACGTGTTGGCAACTAACGATAAGGGTTGCGCTCGTTGCGGGACTTAACCCAACACCTCACGGCACGAGCTGACGACAGCCATGCAGCACCTGTGTAGCGGCTCATACGAGAAGTACCATTTCTGGTACCGTCCACTACATGTCAAGTCTGGGTAAGGTTCTTCGCGTTGCATCGAATTAAACCACATGCTCCACTGCTTGTGCGGGTCCCCGTCAATTCTTTTGAGTTTCACCCTTGCGAGCGTACTCCCCAGGCGGTATACTTATCGCGTTAGCTACGGCAAAGCTGGGATTGAAGCCAGCTACACCAAGTATACATCGTTTACTGCTAGGACTACCAGGGTATCTAATCCTGTTTGCTCCCCTAGCCTTCGGGCCTCAGCGTCAGGAATAAACTAGAAAACCGCCTTCGCCACCGGTATTCCTTCACATATCTACGCATTTCACCGCTACATGTGAAATTCTGTTTTCTCCGTCTATCCTCAAGAAACACAGTTTCTGATGCAGTTCCAGGGTTGAGCCCTGGGATTTCACAACAGACTTGCGTTCCCGCCTACGCCCCCTTTACGCCCAATAAATCCGATTAACGCTTGCACCCTCCGTATTACCGCAGCTGCTGGCACGGAGTTAGCCGGTGCTTCTTTTTCTGGTACCTTCAGCTTTGCGGAGTATTGATCCGCATTGCTTATTCCCAAACGAAAGAACTTTACAACCCAAAGGCCTTCTTCGTTCACACGGCGTCGCATCGTCAGGCTTTCGCCCATTGCGAATGATTCTCGACTGCAGCCTCCCGTAGGAGTCTGGGCAGTGTCTCAGTCCCAGTGTTGGCGGTCAACCTCTCAATCCGCCTAGACGTCTTAGCCTTGGTGAGCCATTACCTCACCAACAAGCTGATATCGCATGGGCTCCTCTCCAACCGCGAGGCCCGAAGGTCCCCCGCTTTAATATGCAGTAGATGCCTACTGCTCACCACATCGGGTATTAGCGTCCGTTTCCAGCCGTTATTCCCAAGTTAGAGGCAGATTGCCCATGTATTACTAACCCTTTCGCCACTCAATACCACCAATCCACGAGCAAGCCCGCTTCATGAAGGTATTCCGTTCGACTTGCATGCCTCATCCACGCCGTCAGCGTTCAATCTGAACCAAGATCAAATTCTCAGTGAAAAAATAATCTCTTATCTTATATATATTTATAACGCGGCTCCGAAGACCGAAGTCCTCGAAGTCGCACAAGCTCTAAAGTAGCACTCACTGTTTAAAGGTGTGTGCTACGTTGTGTCTTTTGACACAGGTTTGTATATCATCTCTTTCTCGCTGTCAAAATATCCGCTCCGAAGCTCAGTGGCTTTCGGTGTTCTTTTCTCTTTACGCTTTAATCGTTATCAAGAAAGTGTAAACGATACACCAATTGCTACAATTACCACAACACCTTTTTTCTTTTTTTGCAAAAAAGTTTTCTGTCGTGAATTTTCTAGCTTCTTTTATCTCTGGTTGTTATAGTGATACTATTAAGGTGGTATTGATATATGTTGTGTTGGAAATGTGGTATTGATTTTGGTGAAATTCCTGATGGCAAGGTAGGTTTTCGGTTGCAATGTGATGGTTGTGGCAGTTGGCAGCACGTATGCATTAACTGTAATCATTACCGTATCGGCCTTCCGAACGACTGTGTAATTCCCGATACTGATCCTGTTATTGACAGGGAGGGCAGCAATTTTTGCGAATATTTTGTTTTGTGTGGTGCTGGGCCTTCGGATAGTGCTAATATTGATGATGTTGCTACTGATCTTTTTGGTGATGGTGTGTCATTGAAAGATCCTTCATCATTTAACGATTTTTTTAAGGAGTGATTATGCCTCAAGGCCCTTGGTATAAGGAAGGTTTGAATTTCGAGTGTACAGGTTGTGGTGATTGTTGCTCTGGCTGTCCCGGTTATGTATGGGTTACTCCTGAGGAGATAGCATCGATAGCACTTTTCTTTGACATTTCTGCTGAAGAGTGCATTAAGCGTTATATTCGCATTGTCAATGGCAGGTGCTCTCTTCTCGAGGACCCCAAGACCTATGACTGTGTTTTTCTTGAGGGCGGCAAGTGTACTATCTATGAGGCACGTCCTGTGCAGTGTTCGACATATCCGTGGTGGCCGAGGATTCTTACTTCTAGGGAGTCGTGGTGTGAGGAGTCCAAGAGTTGTGAGGGCATCAATGACTCTGCTCCTTGCGTATCGCGTTCTGTTATTGATGAGGGGTTACGTCGCCAGGTCGACAACATCAAAAAACTTTAAGCTTCAGACTGATAAAGGTTGCAAAGAAATATATTTTATAGTATTCTATAGCCTTTAACCCTTGATTGCGGCCTATCCTTTACCATAGAATTTTTGCAGTGGTACAGATACGAAGATGAAAGACGAGCGAATGTTAAAACATTCGCGAGGATAGAAGCAAAGTAGATGTGCTGATGCAAAAAGAGATATGGTGAAGCAAGATAAGGATAATAAAAGTAAATAAAAACAATAAGGAATGGCGAGGCTTAAGATGCTTGTTTTTAAGTAGCTGAGCTTTTAAAAAAGAAAAAAGACCTATTTCCTATAGCATCCATAGTGTCAGGCAATCTGGCTCATTTTACTCCTCGCGAATAGTTACAACTATCCGCTTGTCGTGCACTAAGCCATCTTACCTAACTCTATGGCGCTAAAGAAAAGATAGGTCACAATCACGGGTTTAAAAAGCAACAAAACGGTTCCGTGTAGTTCGGGGCTCTTTTTTTTTTGTAGTTACAATACAATATAGAAGGAGTGCTTCATGACCGACGATTCTAGTCCTGGATTTTTCTCACGATTACGCAAGATTTTATGGCCTATAGAGCGCGGGGAGTATCGCAAGCTTCTTCCTATGCTTGGGATATACTTTTTTGCGGCTTTTGCCTATCACATTCTCCGTGACATCAAAGACACACTAATTATTACTGCTGAGTTTTCTGGTGCTGAGGTCATCCCCTTTTTGAAGGTATGGGCGGTATTACCTGCTGCTGTGATTTGCACCTTTTCTTTCAACAAGCTTTTCAATCGTTATCGTTATGAGTCTGTTGGTGCTATTATTATTTCTTGTTTTGTATCATTTCTTCTTCTTTTTATTTTCGTTTTATATCCCAATCGTGATGCTTTACATCTACATAGTTTTGCTTCTTTTTTAGAGGGCATTCTTCCTCGTGGTTTTGGTGGTTTTATTATGATGATACGGTATTGGTCGTTTTCGTTATTTTATATCGTCTCCGAGATGTGGGGTGTTATGGTGTTATCGTTATTTTTCTGGCGTTTCATCAACGACAGCACGGCTATTGGCGAGGCTCCGAGGTTTTACCCTCTTATTTTGTTGAGCGGAAATTGTTCTGGTATTTTCTCTGGCCCTATCTCGTATTACGTCTCTCACAACATCAAGAGCCTTATTATTGGCGGCGATCTTTGGGAGCAATCGTTGATAATCCTCATCTTTATGTCTATTGTTTGTGGCGTTATTATTGTGGCGTTATTTCGTCGTCTTTATACTGTCTCGCCTTATACCTGCAAGGGTTTAACGCCATCGCACAAGGTAAAGATGTCTTTGAAGAAAAACTTTGCGTGTATCATGAAGTCTAGGGCCCTGCTATATATCACTATGTTGGTGTTATGTTATAATGTTACAAACAACCTCCTCGAGGTTCTTTGGAAGAATCAGATCAGGGTTCTACATCCAGAGCCTCGCGACTACAATGCATATATCAACCAGGTGACGATGTGGATAGGCATTGTTTCTGTCGCGCTCTCGTTATCTATGAGCGGCATTTTCCGTCGTCTTGGCTGGACGTTTGTTGCGATGATAACGCCTAGGATTTTACTATGGACTAGCGTTATTTTCCTTCCGTTGCTTCTTTTACGCGATTCTTTTGCTATAGGTATTACTGCGCCTTTAGTGTTGGTTGTCTTTATGGGGTCGTTGCAGAATGTCTTGATGCGCGCGTCGAAATACACTCTTTTTGATGCTACTAAGGAGATAGCTTTTGTATCTCTTACTTCTGAAGAGCGTCGCCATGGTAAGTCTGCCATTGACGGCATAGGGTCACGTTTTGGGAAGTCTGGCGGTGCTCTGTTATCCCAGGGATTTCTTATGGTTTTCGGCACATTATCGGCTAGTGCGCCGTATATCGTAGGCATTCTTATGATAGCGATAATACCGTCATTTTTATCATCGACGAAGAGGCTAGGACGTGACATTGAAGGCAAAACAGCGTAATTAATAGCGAATAGTAAAATCACTGATAACTGGTCATTGATAATTGATCAATGTAGTGGCCACAGTTGTGGTATTAGTGTTACGGCTAGGATGTAGACGGCGATGCTTAGTGTTATCCCTGCTTTTGTGTAGTCGAAGAATTTATATCCTCCTGGGCCATATATTATTGTATTTGTCTGGTATCCTATTGGCGTGCAGAACGAATACGACGATGCCAGCGCTACGGTGACTCCTACGGCCTTCATTGCTTCTATGCTGTCGAACCCTGCCTGCCGTGCCAGTTGTATCGCTATGGGGAACAATAGCAATGCTGCGGCGTTGTTTGTGATAAGCTCTGTGATAAACATTGTGATGAAGAAGATTGCGGCGATGAGGGCATATTGATTTCCGTGTACTATTGGTAATATACCTTTTGCGATATGGTATGCTACTCCTGTCTTCGCTAGTGCTGTTCCGAAGGCGAATGCCGACCCTATAAGTATTAGTACGCTCCACTTTATGCTTTTACGTATCTCATGGATGGCGATACTTTTTGTCGCTGTAAGTGCTACCACGGCGCATATACTTGCGAAGAACATAGGAACGCCTGACGTCGCTGCCATTATCATGGCGACGAGGACTCCGAACACCCACCATGCCCGTCGTGATACTCTGAGCGGCAATTTCTCTGTATGTCTTATGTAGAAAAAGTCGTTGTTATAGTCGAAATCCTGTGGCCATGGTTTATTTGAGAGCATAATGAGGACATCTCCGGCGCGAAGTTTCGTCCCTCTAACGGTACCTACGACCCTTTTTCCTTCGCGATATATTGCTAAGACTGACCCACCATAATATGTTCTGAACCGTACCTTTCGTAGCGTTTTTCCTATCCACGACGAGGTGTTTGAGATAACGACTTCGGAGAAATGTGACGACGATATATCTAGGGTGAAGTGTGGATCTACAAGAGAGTTCAGGCCTTCTATGCTGTGGAGTTTTGCGATGTCGCAAATCTCTCCGGCGAAGACGAGCCTATCTCCATCATGGATTACTTCATCGGCGCCCGGAGATGCTATGATATCACCATCACGTTCTATCTCGATGAGGAGCTCTCCAGAGAAATATTGTGGGCTTGCCGCTGCTATCGTCATTGCTATCAATGGGCATGTTTTCGTAACGCTGAACTCTCCAGTGAAGTTTTTCACCTCTTGTGCGATATTTTTTGTAGGGTCGCGGCGTTTTGGTAGGAGCCTCCTGCCAAAGGTCATCATATATATAATTCCTACGATTACACAAGGTATACCGATCTTTGCGAGCTCGAAGAATCCGAATCCTGCCGCGGGGTTTTCGGCGCGGAGGAGTCCATCGACGACGAGGTTACTAGACGTTCCTATCAGAGTACACGATCCTCCCAATATCGCTGCATACGACAAAGGTATAAGGAACTGCGAGGGGTATTTTTTTTTGTCGAGGGCCCATTTCCTCACGACGGGCGTCAGCATAAGTACTATGGGGGTATTATTTAGGAATGCCGACCCTACACTTAGCGGTGCCATAAGAGAGAATAGTTGCTTTGCATAACTTTTTGATTTCGTAAACATCTTATTAGCGAGGTAGCTGATGACACCATGGGTATCTAGGGCTCTTGCTATGATAAACAGCATAGCGAGGGTGAAGATCACATCTTTGGAGAAACCTGTGAGGAACTCTGTCGGGGTCAATATCCCTCCGAAGAGCAGCACTCCCGACCCCATAAGCATGACGATATCAGGCGGTAGCTTCTCGCTGACGAGCACGGCGATGGTAGCGACGAGGACAAGAATGGTAAGCCATCCGTGCCATCCTAGCGTTTCGCTGTAGTCTTTCATCGTAGCGACGGCTTCGACGTACTTGTCATTGCTGAGATCTGTGGATTCTTCTGCGAAGGCGCTCCCTGTGAAACAGCACAACAGTGCTATTACGACAAAGAATAATGATATCTTGCTGAACATATGAAGTTACCGATATTAATAAAAAACAAGATATACAAGAAATTTTTCTATTTTACAAGCTGGGAGTTTTAAGCAATGATCAATGATCAATGTTCAATGCTCAATGATTACAGTCCTGACTGTACGATGTCGTGCATTTTGATGACTCCGACGAGTTTGTCTCCCTCGGTGACGGGCAGGACCATTATGGGGTGTTTTTGGTCGTCTTCCATAACGTGCATGGCTTCTGCGGCGAGTTTGCCGGCTTCTATGCTTCGGGGGTTTTCCATCATAAGATCTTTCATGGGGACGTTTAGGACGTCTCCACCTTTTTCTTGTAGTGAACGTCTAAGGTCTCCGTCGGTGAAGATACCGCAAATTTTTTCTTCTTTGGTAACGACAACGCATCCGCATTGTTTGTTAGAGAGTTCTACGAGGACGTCGAAGAGCTTATCTTCTGGCGAGCATATTGGTATTTTATCGCCGTGAAGCATAAGATCGCGTACTCTCATCGTAATACGCTTCCCTATCCTTCCTAGAGGGTGATTTCTTGCGTATTCGTCTAGGCTGAAGTTTTTGGCGTGCATTAGTGCTACGGCGAGGACATCGCCGAAGATTAGCTGTATTGCTGCTGACGTTGCGGGGACGAGATCGAAGGGGCATAGCTCTTTTTCTAGGGGGAGGTATATGCTTTTGTCGCATGCTTTTTCGAGGCGGCTGTTCTCCCGTGAAACGAAGGCAATAACATAGGCGCCTTTGTTGCGGATATATGGCACGAGGTTTAGAAGCTCTTCGGTCTCGCCGCTTTTGCTGATGAGGACAAAGACGTCTTCCTCTTTGACTATACCGATATCACCATGTAGAGCATCTGTTGGTGACAGGCATAATGCTTTTGTCCCTGTCGACGTCATTGTCGTAGCGATTTTATTTGCGATGAATCCGCTTTTCCCTACTCCTGCGAAGAATATCGTCCCTTTGCATGCGAGGAATGCATCGAAGATTTCGTGAGCTTTTTTGTGGTCGAGTTTGTCAAAAAAAGCGTTGATATATTGCTGTTGTTTTTTGAAAAGTTCTTTGAGCATCGTTGTTTCCTATATTATAAGTCGCTTTCTTCTAATGCGACGCGTTCTGTGTGGCGGTATTGATCTTCGTCGAGTTCTCCCTCATTTTTTGCTACGACGACGGCGACGACGGCGTCACCGAGGACGTTTACTACTGTCGACACCATCTCTCTCAGTCTATCGACGCCGGCGATTAGTGCCAGGCCTTCGAGAGGAAGCCCTGCTGCAGTAAGCACTACCGACAGCATGATGAATCCCGTCCCTGGTATCCCTGCGGCGCCTACTGCTGACAGTGTTGCTGTCACTATTATCGAGAGCTGTGATGCCATAGATAGTTCTATTCCGTAGGCCTGTGCTATGAACAGTGCCGACACTGCCTGTGCTATTGCTGCTCCGTTCATATTAACGGTAGCGCCTAGTGGCAGTATAAAGTTCGAGAGTTTCTTCGAGACGCCAAGGTTTTCCTGTACGCAATGCATTGTTATTGGCAGTGAGGCGGTGCTGCTACTCGTCGAGAATGCGAAGGCTATAGCATCTCCCATGCCTTTGAAAAAATGTAGCGGGTTAAGTTTTGCTATGAAGAGCATCCCGCAATATACTAATAATATATGGAACACACACGCTATGAAGTTGCAGGTGAGG
The DNA here is from genome assembly GCA_018694295.1 of Waddliaceae bacterium. Classification (NCBI taxonomy): domain Bacteria; kingdom Pseudomonadati; phylum Chlamydiota; class Chlamydiia; order Parachlamydiales; family Waddliaceae; species Waddliaceae bacterium. The sequence goes on along the minus strand of JABHNK010000038.1, from coordinate 52,333 downwards.
AATTTCCCTAGAGGCAATAAAATTTCGAGTCCAAAGGCCCCTGCCACCCATGCCATCGTAGCGCACACTCCATATGGCGCGAATTTCATTACGATGTCTGTGAGTTTATACATAACTTCAGCGAGGGCTTCGAGGACTTTAAGCAACGGCCGTGCTCTACTTCCTGCGGCGTTTATTGCTATGCCGAGGAATATTGCGAAGACGATAACCTGCAGCACCTGTCCTTCAGCGAGGGCGCGTATTGGGTTGCTTGGCACCATATTCAGTATCATGGCGGTGATGCTTGGAAGTTCCCCTAGCGTCGTAGTGCTTATGCTTTTTAGTCCTATATCGGCACCTGGGCGCATTGTTTTTACGAAGATAAGCCCTATGATTATCGCTATCGTCGTCGTCAAGAAATACAGCCCTAGTGTTTTGAATCCTATCCTTCCCAGCTTTTTGGGGTCGTGGATTGACGTTATCCCTACAGTCATCGAGGCGAAAACTAGAAGCATCACGAGCATATTTATCAGGTTCAGAAACATCGTCCCTACGGGCTTGAATATTTCGCCATGTGGTCCCAGGAAAGCTCCAGCGACGACACCGACGAACATGCCGATAACGATTTTAACCCATAGTTTCATACTTTTTAGCTCTCTTTCGTTGTCTCACGACATTGCTGCCGTGCTACGATTTTTTTTGCAATATTTTCTATGCTATGCTGCCATTCTTCTTTTCCTGCGACGACGTCGAGCTCTATACGCATCAGCGCTATTTGCAGCGGCGAAGGTATGCTTTTCGGCATCTTAACGCTGTCTTTCTCGGTACATAGCACAAGGTCACAGCCTTTATTTTTACACTCTTCAGCAAAGCGTATTATCGCCTTTATGTCAATGGCTACGTGATCGGTAACGAAGAGTTCGTCTACGACATCAGCGCCCTGAAGCTCTACTTGTCGTCGGAAATACTCTGGTTTAGCGATACCGCAGAAAATCCCTACTTTCTTACCTTTTATATCTTCTATCCTTTCGCCATCGAGGGCATATACTCCAGCGTGTCGTGGCGTTACGCCTATAATAGGTGCTACGGTATAACGGTGCAGTGCTTTATAGGCGTCGTTGTAATGCCTCTCGTCGACGATGTTATTTACGACGATGACGTCGGCACGTTCTAGTCCCCACAGCGGCTCTCTTAGGAATCCTCGTGGTATGCAGTGTCCCTTCCCGAAGAGGTCATTACCATCCATAACGACGACCTCGACATCACGGGCGAGGCGGCGGTATTGCATGCCGTCATCGAGGATTACGACGTCGGCGCCGGCTTTCGCTGCCATTTTTGCGGCACGATGTCGGTCTTTCCCTACGACGACGATGGCATTGTCGGCGTTTTTTGCGAGGAGGTATGCCTCATCGCCACACTGCCTAGCAGAATATTGCGGTCCATCGCCGTAGCTCAGCACCTGTGGCGCTGAAGCCTTCTCTGCAGGAGATTTATATCCACGTGATACTATTGCGATGTTATGATCTTTAAGCGCCTTAGCGAGGAGTAGTGTCACCGGGGTTTTCCCTGTACCGCCGACGACGATATTTCCTACGCTGACGACGGTGATGTCTGCGCTTTTTACGGCGAAGACGCCTTTGTCATACATGATATTACGTAGTATTGCTACGGTGGCGTATAGTTTCCCTAGTGGAAACAAAAGCATGCGTGCTATAGCTCCTATGATGCCATAGCGCTTTTTCCCGACGATGTCGGCCCAAACTATTCCGCCGCTTTTCTTTTTCATAGTGGTTTTATCCGAAGAGTATCTTTTCGACCATCTCTATGATGATATGAATTGCGGTCATATGCGCCTCTTGCACGCGGTCGGAAGTCTTGAATCCTGAGATCATAAGCTCTGCATCGGCGAAGCCTTTAAGCTTTCCGCCGTCTTTTCCTAGGAACGATACCGTGATGAGTTCGCGTTCTTTCGCTGCATCGAAAGCTTTGATGATATTAGGAGAGTTTCCGCTCGTCGAAAGTCCTACGAAGATATCGCCTGGCTTACCATATGCTTCGACGCCGCGAGAGAAGATGCTGTCGAAGCCAAAGTCATTAGCTACACATGTTATATGTGACGAATCGGCAAGGGCTATAGCTGGAAGCGCCATGCGATCCCCTCGGAATCTTCCAGTAAGCTCTTCGGCGAAATGCATCGCATCGCATAAGCTTCCGCCATTGCCGGCGACGATAACTTTATTTCCTTTGTTGAATGCTTCGGCGATCATTTCCGCCGTCTTTGCGATAAAAGTAAGTGATTCTTCGGTATTGAGCTGTTCAACGGCGCGTGCGCTGTCGTTGACAGCAACTGATATAGCCTCTTTCATAATAATGCGTCTCCCCTGTTTGCGTTCATGCTTTCAAGCGATGATACCCCTTTCAGACAAAAATTTCAATTGTAAAAATATTTGTTGCTAAGAGAGCTGACTATCAATATGATAAAGACAATTATCAATTATCAATGATCAATGATCAATGATAACTGAAAAAATGACCAATACTCAATGATAACTGATAAATGAAATAGGAGTATTTGATGACATTAACATATTGGGACCATGTCCACGAAGACGAAGAGACGCTACATTTCAACAAGAAGGCGTATACCGACCAGGTGCGTACTCTTTGTGATACGGCGCAGCATCGCTTCGGCCATATTGTTAAGACTTACGCGTTGATTTCGATGGCGTTCATCGTCCTCATTGCCATGGAGGGCATCTTTTTCTTAGGATTTATGACGACGCTAAGCAGGTCTTCGATGCTTGCCGTAAGCCTCGCCGTACTTTTCCTTACCGTCTTCGCATATTTTATTATGAAGCTATATATCTCCACAAAGAAGCCCGAGCAGCTACTCGATCTCCGCGAAAAATACCTCGACGCCTGTAAGGATTTTATAAAATACCAGGAAGGCCTTCCCGAACATCATATTGCTCTGGCCCATGCTGCCGTGAAGCTCGCCGAGAGTCTAAACATGCGACAATACAACTATTATATCCCACCGAAATGGCTAGACGTCGCAGCAGATACTATGGAGATGTTCAGCTGCTGGTGGCATTGGCACGACGTCCTCTCTATGAGAGAGCTTATGCTGTCCTTCGCCATCGAAGAACATATCAGTGTGATAAAGACCGAGCCAACGAACCTCGAGCTTCATGCTGCCCTCGCCAATGCATACGTCATGCTTTCGGGACTATATATCAACCCGCGCACCGTCGAAGGCTACGACGAAGACAAATGGATCCCACCGCAACGCATGTCGGCGTCTATGAAGGAGAAATTCGAGTCTACGGCACAGAAAGCCATCGAAGAGTTTACTATACTTAATGACTATGCCCCCAATGATCCTTGGGTGCATTCGCAGCTGGCATACAGCTACCACGACCTTAGGATGCCCGAGAAAGAGATAGAACAGTATGAGATTATTTTGAAACTTATGCCCGAAGACCCCGAAATCCTCTATAAACTGGGGATTTTGTATTTTCAAGAGGGTATGACGGCAAAAGGCCTGCAAATCTATGAGATACTAAGGGGCAAGAGCCAGAAAAAGGCAACGCAGCTTATCACGTTCTATGGGGTGTGAATCCACCTCGACCATCACTCTTTAAAGAATAGCTTACGCTTCCTTAACTCTATCTTTATCTTATTTTACTGTCGTTACGCACCACTCTCGCTTTATTTATGTGTTATCAAGGTTGAGCACAATGTTCTGCACAAAAAGATTGGGATGCATTTTTAAGGTGGAATAGGCATTATATTTTATTGAAAAATGCTTTGAGTGTGATCTTTATAAAAAAACTACTTGCACTTTTTCAAGAAAAGCTTTATAATAAACTTACAATCAACCATTTATATAATATAATTATGACAGAAAATATTGTTCCTACTACACGAAATACTTTTAATATACATTCTCCGGCTTTTGGAGAACATTGTTGCGAGGGCACAAAGAATCACATAAAGCTCTCTAAAACGGTTCATAAAATTGCTCTTTCTCTTTTGCTAGGGTCGACGATTTCCACTGCTGCCTTAACATTAACCCCTGTTATAGTTCCTATATCTGGTATATGGATAATGTCGGCTTTAGCAACATCTTTGACGCTATTAGCTTCTACTGCTGTGACTTCTGTTATAAAACGTAGGGCGATATATAGCACTATTGGTATTTTATCAGCAGACCCTATAGGAATTAGACCAAAGGCATTTTCTAAAAGCTATAATTCTAAATGTCAGCTATTCCCTACATTTCATACAAAGCAGTCTTTCGAATGGAAGAAAAGGCTTATCGAAAATGCGCAGCATAATATCACTCTTTCAGGAAACTATTGTGGAGGAGAAAGTTTCGATGAAATTCTTGACATTATAAAACAACAATTAGAACTAAAGCCTGACTTAAAGGTGGTAATCTTATCTTCGGATCACTTTATCACAAAAAAAAACCACGAAAAAATTGACTTTTTACAAAATGCATACCCCGATAATTTTTCTTTAGTAGAGACCCCTGTAAGGTGGTTTTTTAATCCATGGGTAAAAAAAGTTACCAACCATACAAAAGCCCTTGTTATCGACTATGGCAAATATTTTATAATGGGTGGCAGCGGAATCGAAGATAAATATGCTTACGCCAAAGGAATCGGCGACAGAGGACACATACAAAAGCCTACGCCAAAGGAAGCCGCTTCCGCTCCTCAGCGTCAAAATACGTTAACTGCTTCATGTTTTAGCCGTATTGTGAATAGCTTTTTACCTCGTGGTTTCCGTGACATGGATTTTGTCGGCAAGAGTGAGCTTTCAGAAGAAGATAGCTCGCTACCCTTTGCCGGTAAAGCCATTTATGACCAGCTTATGAAACTCGCTTTTAGATGGGAAAGACTCCAACATTATTCAACAAGCTCCGATACACGTTCTCATAAAAAAACGTTAATACATAATCTTATCGAAAAAAAGTCTCCTGAAACATGGTCATCATATCAAACAGAAATCCCTGAATTCGAGGAGGCTAAATCTGAAGCTGTTACTTTTATGAAAGGCAAAGAACCATATGATACGACCCTCGACGTAAAGCCTTCTACTGCTTCAATAGAATGTTATGCCACAGGGCCAGAGCATAAAGAGAACCCATTCCTTCAGAGAATAATTAATCTGCTTGATAATGCCAAAGAAAAAATTCATATTGGTCATATGTATTTCCATCCTCCTAAGTCCTTGCTACAAGCTCTTGCCAGAGCAGCCGATCGTGGTGTGAAGATAGTGCTTGTCACCAATGGCAACGAAAAATATAGCCCTACTGCCCACAAGGTTTTCGGAGAACGTAACCGATACAACTATATGTCGCTTTATAAATTAGTCAAGCCCGGAAATCGCGAAAATATTACGGTATATGAATACGGCAATAAACACGATGACACGCCACGCAAAACAACATATCATAAAAAAGTTATCGTTGTCGATGACGCCGTCATTGTCAGCAGTGGCAATATAGGATACAAGAGTTTACAGAGCATGTCAGACCATGAGCTGAATATAATAGCTACATCGTCTGAATTCGCACGCGACACCATAAAGGTTATTGAAAGCGACTATAAGATACGCGTCACAGGGCTTGGTATAAGGAAAGTTACCAATAGCACCACAGGTCGCACGAAAAAAATAAAAGACAAGCCTCTACCCAACCAAGAAATTGCTAAAAAGATCTCTCTTGATAAGGTACATTTAACTATTAGACAATATATTTCGGCTTACCAGCATAAAATGCTTGCATTCAGAATAGGATAATAATGCCCATGACGTCTTTTCCTGCAGTGAAGAACTCGCCCGGCCCTTCTTGCTACTGTCATCAAGATCTTTCGACGTTCTTATCCGAATCTTCTTTGCGCAGCCAGATGAGGTTCTCCGGAGATACCATCGATTATTCTGTAAAATTCCCGAAAATAAAAGTCGAAGGCATAGATATTTCATGGGAAGTATTTCAAAAACGTTTCACCTGGAAATATTCTCACGAATACTACCGTAAATTTATCATAGAAAGGACATCTAAAGATGTCTATTCTTACCTCGCCACAGGAGCCGGCCTAGTCAAACATCATCCTTTTAAAGACATCTTCGTTCCTATAGCACAGTTATCGACATCGGAGTGTGAAACATTAGAGACAAAAGCTAGCAAGTATAGCACCGCCACCTCACAAAATACTCCTGTTGACTTCATTCTCCAGGTCGTTTCGTCATGTACAAAAGAAAAAACTATCTGGGAAAGTGTTTTAGGTAAGATTTTCAGAGTGAAGCACCCTTATTTAAAAATAATATGTAATAAAGACAGCAAAGAATTAGGCCTTACAAAAGGAGCTGTTTTAGGGATCGGATTCCAAAGAAGAGGTCCTGAGCCATTCCTTCCTTTGCGGAGTGTTCAAGGATATCTTAATGCTCCTGATTCTCATGCATATCGTCTCTACGAGAAGAAAACCGTGACAAATATCCCTTTAAGCGAATGTCAGGCCAAAAAGACCCTTGATTTTATTAAAGCATATAACAAAGGAGCACGATTTCAAGTGCTGCATAAAAACTGCACTTCTTTCGTAGCTAGTGTCCTAAAAAATATCGGTATACAGGTGCCTTGCAGGGCATTGTCTTTCACTATAGTAAAGATCGTGCTAATCAACTTTTTCTCGAGGCTAGCGTCAAGAACGAGGCTATCCGATAGCATTGAAAATATATCACTCTCAGTAAGGCGTATTTTCATTGGTTTATCCGGAAAGGACAGTACGCCACCCATTATTATTCACAAAGCCTCAGAAAAAAAACACACCCTGCGCCTTCCGAAACCGAGTAAGAAATGCGGAATGTTTTTGGGTATTGATTTACCATATTTATTGCATGAATGGCAGTTAGAACAACCGTCAACGACTAGACAGTCGAAAACTTCTACCCCAGAATCTCATACCAGTTAACCCATGATTGTGATCTAATCTCGTCTACCGCGGCATTTTAGTAATTTAGATGTTGATTTACATGCCGAAGCGCAACTCTTTAGAGCTGGGCAAGGCATGTAGATCAACAGATGAGTTGCTAAAATATTGTGGTTGGCGAGATCAGGTCGCAATCATGGGTTTAATAACGCCGATGACGATACCGACGATAGCCAGTCCTATAGCTATCCAGTGAATTTTCTCCTTATAGAGGAGTTTACCCCATATGTTACATACGGCGATGATTGTAACGCTATAGGCGGGGAATATCATAGCATGTTCTAGGGTTCCTGCGTTTTGTACGCTTTCGATAAGGCAATACGTCCCTATGCCAAGCAATCCTCCTGCCAAGAAGGCATACACCCATTCTGCTGGTTTCGGCCATTTCGACGTCTTTTTCCAATATATAATGGCGTGGATTATCGATGCTGCGACGAAGATCATCGGCATAAACCATTCGGCTTCGTTGGGGTTTAGGTGAAAAGGGATAAGCGCGCTATATGGAATGCCACCTTTTAACATAAGAGCTTGCCAGCTGAGGAACGACATAAAAAGAACGTTTAGGCAGAAAAGCGTGGCGACGAACGCCATCCACGAGATCTGGACGCCATGTTTCCGCGAATGTTTCACCGCACAGAAAAGCCCTACGATGACAAGCGCCGAGCCTATGGCGTTCCACCAGTGGTATCCGTGTCCGAATGCGGCTCCGAAGACGACAAACATCACGATAGCAGGGACTACCGATGCAGAATTAAAGACAGCGAACGTCAGCCCTGAAGGTCCACGCTGTAGAGATTTCCCCAGTGCCCACAGCACAGCTCCTATTATAACGCCCCCTATCAGCCCAAGGACTGCAACTGTACCATTCCATGTATAGTTGTCCATGCGTACGGGGTTCAACAAGACGGCAACTACGGCGCTAAGCGGCAGCTGCAGCATGAGGAACCCTCGGCTAGAGCCTCCGGCGTCGATGCTACGACGCATACAAAGGTTCGCCATGGCGGTACATACTCCGCCGAACATCACGATAAATATCGACATGTGAATTCTCCTTCTCCGAATTCCGATTTTTTTTACCATAGAGCCACGGAGGACACAGAGAGGGAAAACAGGAAAAAGAAAATTGCTGGGGAAATCTCCCCCAGACCCCTGTTTTTGAACAGTGAACTTTTTAAAGTCCTCGGGGTTCTAGGGGCGAAACCCCTGGCCCGCCCTATTTCCTCTCTGTGTTCTCCGTGGCTCCGTGGTAGTCTATTCCTACTCCGAGCTTTATTTATTTATATCAAATTTTTTACTGTATCAATAAGCTTTTGGCAGCGCATATCGCAAGCGGCTACGCCCTCTTCGAGATCGTCGAAATCTTTCATGACGACGCTGCAATATAGCTTTACTTTAGGCTCCGTCCCCGAAGGACGTACGACGATTCTACTTCCGTCGGCGAGCCAGAAACGCAAGACGTCAGACTGTGGAAGATCTATCTTCTCAGTTTTTCCTGTGGCGAGTTCTGTCTTCGTCAGCGTTTTATAGTCTTCTAAGGCGGTGACAGCGACATCGCCGAAATGCGTAGGCGTTGCTTTGCGCATCGTGGCCATGACCTTCTTCATCTGCGCCATACCTTCTTTCGTCGGTGGGAATTTCAAAGATTCTAGCTTTTCGCGGTGTATGCCGAACATCTTATAAAGGTCGTGAAGGACGTCTATGAGCGTCTTACCCTGAAGTTTTGCGTGTAGAACGGCTTCACAAACCATCGCGGAGGCAATTATAGCGTCTTTGTCGCGGACGTGTGTTCCGAGGAGGTATCCGTAAGAGTCTTCGCCGCCGAAGATATACCGATATCCGTCATTTTGTTGCTCCCATTCGTGGATCTTCCCTGCATAATATTTGAAGCCACACAACACATCGAAACAAGGTCTCCCATACGCCTCGGCGATGGTACGGAAAAGCTCCGTCGTCACTATCGACTTGATAAAAGCAGCGTCTTCAGGAAGGGCGTCGTGGGACGTCAGACCCTCACAGACGTGATACATAAACAGACACCCCAGCTGGTTGCCGTCGATAAAACGTGGCTCACCACCGTGCATAACGACAACACCTACTCTGTCAGCATCAGGGTCGGTGGCAATTAAGACGTCGGCATCATTATCGATCATCTTTTTTATCCCAAGCTTCAGCGCCGACTGTTCTTCAGGGTTTGGAGATTCTACCGTAGGGAAGTTGCCGTCTGGGACATTCTGCTCTTCGACAGGGATCATGCCAGTAAAGCCCCATTCCTCAAGAAGTCGAGGGACAAGCGTCACGCCGGTACCGTGAAGCGAAGAATATACGACTTTAAGGTCTTTTCCATGGCTTTTATTGTCTTCGGGGTATATCACAAGGTCTTCGACAGCAGAAACATAGGCGTCATCGATGTCGGTGTCGACGTCTTCGACAAGGGCGCCATCATCGGCATACTTTACCATCGACAGGTCCGTGACCTTGTTGACCTCTTCGATGATACCCTTATCATGAGGGGCGATTATCTGTCCGCCATCGCTCCAATATACCTTGTAGCCGTTATATTCTTTGGGGTTGTGCGACGCCGTGATGACAATAGCGGCATTACAGCCTTTGTGTCTGCATCCGAACGACACCAAAGGCGTAGGGCGTAATGCACTAAAACGATATACCTTGATACCATTGCCAGCGAGAACACGCGCAGCCTCCATAGAAAAGATATCGGAATTATTACGAGAATCATAGCCGATAATAACAGAAAGTCCGTCTTCCCCAGGAAACTGCTCCTTAATATAGTTCGCCAGCCCCTGCGTAGCAGCACGTACAGTGTATACGTTCATCCTATTACTACCGACACCCATAATGCCCCTTAAACCCCCAGTGCCGAACGTCAGCGACGTGTAAAATGCGTCCGTTACCGCCTGCGGGTCGTCGTCAAGAAGGCTCCTGATCTCCTCCTTAGTCTCTTCATCATAATCGCCGTCAAGCCAAGACATCACATTCTTCCGCGTCTGCTCATCAAAAGCCCCAAGATCTACCGTCATAACAACACTCCAAATAAATACTAAAAAATCGACAACGTTGTAACGTAAAACATCCTCCATTGTCAACCTCATTTAAGGGGAGGGACCCTGCCCTCACCTTAAAATCCCCTCCCGCAAGAGGAGAAGTTCTCCTCTTGACTCCCCAATAACTATCGCACAGCCTATTTCTTCTCTCTCATCGCTACGTTATCTGAAATGCGCCAGCTAAAAAAGCGCTTAGCCCTCTAAGGAGGGCTCATTTTCGGCTTACGCCAAAAATACCTGCGCTTTCTTGCAAGAACTTAAAAAGTCATGATGACTTTTTTAGTGCTTCTGACTGACGCTCTGCGCAAGCGATTCCCGCCATCGGCGATTTTTGCTAATCCGCAAAAATCCTCTCCTCTGCGGGATAATAAACCGTTAGTTTTTCTCGACAGAGCACAATAAAGATGTCATAATAACAGTATGTATTTTAGGAGATAAAACTATGTGGGAGATTATTGATACGGGGAGTGGATCTGCCGAGGAGAATATGCGGTATGACAAAGAGCTTCTTGATGCTCTTGGCGAGCGCGACAAGTCTGTGCTGCACCTATATGAATGGGCGACGCCATCATATACCTACGGGTATTTCTGTAAGCCTAAGGATTTACTAGACCTCGATGCTGCAAAGCGTCATGGTCTTTCAGGCGCGCAAAGGTCTACCGGCGGTGGGATAATACTGCACACCCACGACATGGCTTTCTCGGTACTGGTGCCAAGGTCTTCGGAGTTCTTCTCAGAAAATACGCTAGAAAACTATCGTTTCGTCAATAACATCGTTATAGAGGTACTGAAACCTTTAGTCGACGACAAAATTTCTTTAGCATGCGATGCGCCATCACCGCCACCGACATTCTGCATGGCGGCGCCGACACAATATGATGTCATCGACAGCAACGGGAAAAAGGTCGCGGGGGCAGCACAGCGCACGACGAAACATGGCTTTCTCCATCAAGGGACGATATCGATCGCTATGCCTGACAACGATATACTTATAGACCTCATAGGAGATGACGCCGCAGAAAATATGCAAAAAGCAACATACGTTATGGCGGCGCCACTAGAAAAAGCTCGGAAGCATATACGACAAAGGTTGACAGAGGTTGTTGAACGACAACTATAATTCCTCTATATCGTCGTCAGCATCTCTAGTATCGCCAACAGATCTATCTATGATTCTATCGTAAATATCTCCCAGCATGCTTGCTTGTTCTTTTTGCGACGTTATACGGTGTGATTTAAAAACTTCCTCGCATTGTTCATCTTGCAAACATGTCGCTATAAAATCATCTTTCTCTCTAATATCACTATATGTAGCAAAATTGTTACCAGCTTTAAATGCTATCGCATTTTTACAAATAACATACTGCAAACGTCGACATGCGTGAACTGGGCTGGCAAAAAGCGCCATAAGCGTCACAAGAGCAGCTTCGACAAACGCTTTTCCATAGTTCACCTGGCCCTCAGGATGTTTTATATTCTCTCGAGAAACCTGATTAACAACATCTTCTTGATTGGCATTACCTTCAATCGTATTGTCAGGGTTATTTTTTACATTTTTAGAAAACAACCCCGCAATATTTTCAAGACTAGACTGAAAATATTTTGCATTAGAAACCGCACCGTTAGTTATAACTTGATATTGGTTTTTTACTCCTTCTAACATAGTATTCTCCTTAATAATAAATAATACAACACCTCGATGTGCTATACAGCACCTCGAGATTTGCATCCGGCTTATCTTTTACTCTTTTTCTTGCTCTTCTTCTTAAAAAGCTTCGTAAAAGTTTTCTTTACTTTCATTTTTTTCCAAAAACTCTTTGCTTTTCTGCATAGTGTCTTCATGGTCTTTTTACCAACAGATTTAGATTTTGGTTTTGATTTTGGTTTTGAAATACTCTTCGTCATAGAAATGTTCCTCTTTCCTTTATTTGTTAGTTAACGTTCGAGCTCTTTTCGTGCCCTATATTAAGTATAGCTATGTAACGACTCATTTGTCAAGTCAATTTTTGATTTTGAGTTAATATTGGTGAACAAAAGGCGCAGCAAAGGTTTGGGGCTGTGATATTTTTGGGCATATATAAAAAGTCTTGTAGAATTTCCTTTGAAGGGTTAAAGTTTATGTTCTTTATAACCATGTCACGAGAGAGTTTATATGTTAGGATTTTTTAGAAAACATCAGCGAATCTTCTTTTTTTTCATCACTATAGTCATAGTCATATCGTTTTCATTTTTTGGGACATACAGTTCTATGAGTCGCGATTCGGCATCTTCGCCAACGGCATTCACTGCTGTTGATGGCAGTAATATCACGAAGTCTAAGCTCAATGCTTTGACACATTTTCTTTCTACTGACATCAACGATCAGTTCTTTTTCCAGAAGGTGTGGGGCATCAATGCTCTTAATGATGGTGTCATTACCAAGGACTTCATGTCTACGGGTCTTGCTTCCATGATAATGAGTCGTTATTCTTCTGATCTTCACGACGACCTATCTTCGCGGCTAAGTCACGAGCGGAAATTTGTTCCTTACACGCATCCTTCAGCATCGTTCCTCAATGCCGGCAACATATGGTCGTATTTCGCTACAGACATTGCCGAGAACTACAACGGCCTTATGCGCTGTGGTGATGCACTCAGTGCTTCTGCCATAGACCATAGGATTGCTCTTTTTCTTGCGGAGCGTCGTTTTTCTCCTGCGAACCTTATGCAAATGATCCGCTACCAGGAGCAGAGCTATGAGGGCGTCGTCGGTGATACTTCTCTTCAGCACCAAGATCTTTCTCTTTTCGGATACCATACTACCAAAGACTGGTTTGGCCAGACGTTTTTGGACCTTGTCGGGCAGGTTATCATCAACGCCTCTATCGTCGCTGAAGAGCGCGGTTATGTCGTCTCTGATGCAGAAGTCCTCGCCGACCTCATCAAGAACAGTAACGCTAGTCTTTCTGCTTTAAAAGAGCGTAAGTGGGTATCGTCGTCTACCTCTAACGAAGAATATTTCAAAGAGCAGCTGGAGTCTATGGGTTTCAACGTCGACATCGCTCGCAATGTATGGCGTAGTGTCATGCTTTTCAGAAGGCTTATTAATGAGAGTGGTGATTCTGTCCTTGTCGATGCCCTTCCTTATAAGGCTTTCTATGAATATGCCAGCGAAGCAACCGACATCGAGATATATTCTCTTCCTGTGGCTTTACAGCTACGCGACTTCACCGATCTACAGAAGCTTGAGGTATATTTGCATGCTGTGGCATCTCCAACGACGAAGTATACGCCATCACTTTCTATGCCGACGAAGTTCTTATCTCCTGATGTCGTCGAGAGAAAATACCCTGAGCTTGTCCAGCGAAGGTATCGCGTCTGTATAGCAAGCGTCGACAAGCGCGCTCTCCAGGTTCGTGTCGGCGTCAAGGAGACTCTCGACTGGCAGCTTTCTGATGAAAACTGGGATGTTATTAAGGTGGAGTTCCCTGTCCTTGGCACCAAGTCTGCAGAAACACGCAGCGACCGTTTTCAAGCGCTTAGCGTTCTCGATGATGATACAAGGGCGGCGATCGACACTTTCACTAGGGGTATCATCGTCGACGCCCATCCAGAGTGGCTCGAAGAAGCTCTCGGCGCCAAAGAGCCTGAAGTTAAGATTATGACGATACGTTCTGGCGGCGAAGAATTCTCTCCAGAGAGCCGTAAGAAGTTCGTCGATCTTCTCAATGCCGCTCCTATTGGCGACGAAGAGATCACTGCCGAGAAGCAAGAGGTTCTCGATGCTCTAAAGAATTTCTCTGCCGACGGCAATGTTGTTTCTAATATAACTGTTTTCGACCGTCTTTCTGATAAAGAGGTCGTCTTCTTCTCTGAGGCTTCGCGTGACGGCACCCTCGACGCTATCGTCACCAAGAAGTTGAAAAGCTACTATAATGACATACGCAATAGCGTCTCGAAATACAAAGACAGCGAAGGTTCTTGGAAGTCTTTCGACGAAGTACGCCATGATGTTGCCGAGAGGTATTTCAAAGGCATCATCGCCATGGTCCATAAGGACTATATCGCCGACGGCTCTAAAGTTTCTGACAAAGCCACTGCCGACTTTGCCGTACAGCACAGGCTATATCGTCATGTAAATATGGTCAAAGGCAAACTCGTCACTGGCGCCGACGATGCCGAAAGTCATGTCACCGCCGAATCTGTCCGTGATACCATCGCCGGGAAGCTTGTCGCCAGCGCGCCGTTACACTTCCAGTGGTGCCTCGAGAAAAACGAGCTCGCTGTAACGAGAAGCGAAGCGATGACAAAGAGTTTCATCATCGGAGACATTTTCGCCATGCCTCAAGGATCATGGTCGAAAGTCGCTACTCCCGCGAGTGGGATGGTATCGTTTTTCACTGTCCTAGACAAAAGCGCCGCCACGGTATCTCTTGCCGATAAGGTCGAAATGGGACGTAAGCCTTTAGCATACGACGCCCAGCGGTATATGATGGACACCTTATTAGATGATATTTCTGACAAAGGAGCTATTTCGTTGAAGGCGGAGAAAACAGACGACGATAATTCAATGATCAATGATCAATGAAAAGGCTCTGTGGTGAAAAATCCTTGTTTTGTGTTGAAGGACATGGAGATAATAAGGCTTGAAGAAATATTACGACAACCACGAATGGGTTGACGTCAAAGACGGCGTCGGGACCGTAGGCATCACTGCTGCTGCCGCCAAAGAGCTCGGAAATATCGTATATGTCGAGCTTCCGGAAGTCGGCAGACGCCTTGATGTCGGTGATTATGCCGTCATCGTAGAGTCAACGAAAGCCGCCAGCGAGATATACTCCCCCATCGCCGGAACTGTCATTGCCGTCAATGAAGAGCTTTCTACATCGCCGTCGCTTATCAACAGCTCTCCAGAAGACAAAGGATGGATTTTTTCAGTGACCAGTGACCAGTGACCAGTGACCAGTTATCAGTCTTCTTTTTCCCAAGGAAAGACGATCCAGTCGGTGGTTTCTATTCCCCAATATCGTGGATATTCTTTGCAATGGTCGTAGTTGACGTATAATGTTGCGACGTCGATAGTAGCGACATCATATTCTTCTATTAGTAGTTTTTTAACGCTGTTTATTGTTATCGCTGTGTCGACGACATCGTCGATTAGGAGGATGCGTTTGCCTTCGAGGGATTCTTTCTCTGGGGCGTTCCTTATTATTAAGGAGCCCTGTTTTTTGCCGTCGTACGATTTCGCTGATATCGCCGTAACATTTTTATTGTGAAGCTCTTCGGAGAAAAACACAGTAGGAGCGAGACCTCCGACGCTTATCCCCATGATGACATCATATTCGTCACCATCGATATCGCGGCACATATCCGCAACGACATCCTGAAGTTCATTCCATGTAGGATATAGCATTGCCGGGCTTTCTTCTATAGCGATGGCGTTGGTTGTTCCTCTGCCGAAAACCCATAGCATTGCAGATACTACGCATATAATGATGATGATCGTTGCTGTCGTCTTTATTTTTTTACGGCATTCCATCGTCTTTTCCTCGTTTTTTTTGATTATCGTAAACTATATCATATCATAAAACATGAACCTTTTACAAAACATACTATTAACATATGGAAAAATCAGGTGGAGAAAAACACTCTGAAATTGCAAGCATAAGGCTACGATAATCAGGATGTCCTTTCGGATAGAAGGCGCTTTCTTCATTGCGGTCTATAATAGCATCCATCGTTTGCTTCCAGAGGCTCCCAATAACACGATCATTAGGAAAAAGCGTAAAAGCATAACGCAAACAATCCAACCCTTCAGCATGCTGTCCTTGTTCCATGCGCTCATAAAACTCTTCTTGCAGCTGATCAATAGTCCAGTTTTTATCTTTATCCAGAAGCCAGAGATAACTTGCTTCTTCCGTCCTAATGAATTGCTGATACCCCACCTGAGTTCGCGAGGCATCGTTATAAAATATCAATGCATTATTTATCATAAAAGGAGCGTGCCCTATTCTATTGCATTGTTCTGCTAACATTGCTAGTGACAGCTCATATGTTGGGGCGAGCTTCAATGGAATCTTCTCTAAGATATCAGCACTCACCAAAGTCCCAATGCTTGGGAAATAGTTCTCTTCGGGGAAATCTTCCTTGCACTCTATATTGATATTTCTAACTGCTTTTAAGAGCGGGTCTTTATATAAACTTCCATCGGGAAGAAGCACTCGAGAGCAAATTATTTTCTGGTCTATAGAGTTAACCTCTTGATACCAGCTTTCATGCAATATACATATATCATTCAGCAATAGGACATAGCTATATCGTGCAAACATATGTGCCATCTGAAGATCGGCTTTTTTATCGCTACTTGATGGAATAAAAGAAACAGAGACATCTTCAAAAACATGCTCCCTAATATACTCTTGTTGTGACAAGCTTCCCCCACATATTATATATTCGTGCTGCGGAATTTTCTGGAGGCACACACTTCTTATGATATTTCTTATGTCTTCGACACTGTCGCCTTCACAAAATATCACAAAAGAAATAGATTTCTGTTGCGACACTTCTTCTTCAACACCATCAGGACTAAAATTATCAATAGAAATCCCCGCGCCCAATTCTACAACACTAAAATCATTATTTCTTAACCATCCTGCCACATGGTCAAAAATACGTTTCATAAGCACATCAGCAGGAGCTTGTCGATCATGAATATAATTAGAAATTATATAACTTAATGAAGATTCAAGGCTTTGCACCGCCAAACTTTTCTCAATATATTGCTGGCATTTCCTGACACTGTGAATCCTAGAATAAAGATATGCCATAATCAACAAAGAAGACCCTGTCGCCAACTCTTCATTTGTCCAATCAAAAAAAGGAAATAACTCTTTATACTGCACAGAAAGAATATGTTTGTCGATCAGCTTATTCCAATAGTAACATTGATGTTGACGTTGTTGTTTTTCCATTGGTCTCGGACAATTTAAACTTTCATGCCCACGGCGATACCTCATAAAAAATCTATCAACATATTTTATTCTTAATGCTTTCGACACTCGTAAAAACCACTCTCTGTCCTCAGCTGTCTTCATCTCTTCGTCATAATATCCTTCTTTCTCATAAATACTTTTTCTTATTAAGGCGCCACACAGCAACAGAACATTGCCAATAATATTCTCCAAGAAAAAAAGGTCTCCGCTGCATTGAGTATAGTCTGGTAAAACATTTTCCTTAATAGGTTTTAAGTTTATATCTACAATATATGAATTACCATAGTACATATCATAATCAGGTTCCCTATAATGCCCTTTCAGCAATGAAAATAATGCATCTGCTAAAAGAATATCGTCGCTATCAAGGAACACAATAAATTCACCCTTGGCTTTTTTTATGCCATGATTACGTGCAGCGGAGACGCCTCTATTATGTTTCCTTGTGTATAGCAAGCTTGAATTGTCTTTCTGAAGATCTGCTACTAAAGAAGCTGTATTATCTGAGGAGCCATCGTCGACGATAATTATTTCATGGAATGGCGCCGACTGTGTTATTAAGCTTTGAATAGACTGTGTAATGTAGCGTGCTCTGTTATACGTACACATTATAGCGCTTACCAAAGGGCTTTCTTTGCAATTATCATTAAAATTACATATACCGGAAAATCTTCGCAGTCTTTGATGTTCGTCGTGATGGACCTTGGCGAGATGCAAAGCCTCTTCTATTTCATTTCGAAAGAGGTGCTCTACAATCTTTGCCGAAAGCTGATCAGGAGTATCTTCAACGTCGAGATATGAAAAAATAAGCTCTTTAGCCTGCTCCGGTTCAGTTTTTATCATTTTTTCAGCACCTTCGATTAACGCCAACGCTTTCATCATCGATCCTCCCAGAAATTTTCTATTACACCACGCCTTTCCAGGCTTCCTAAGCTAGAAATGTTTTATTATTTTTAACATCCTAATTTTCTTTCAGGAAGATGAGAATATCAACCACATCTATGGCACCAAAGAGATGACATTCTCTTGTTCTGGCTTTAACATTTCAAAAAGTTTTAGGAAATCACTACCTATCTTTTCGTATGAACATTTTTTTTGTATGTAGTCAGCATTGTCTTTGCTCATTTCAGCGACCTCTTTCTGATGCTCATAAACATAACGTATTATTTCTGTAGCTTTTTCGATGTCTGGTATTGCCCACAAGCACTTTTTATGTTGTTCTTTCAAAAAGCAGTCCCATACCTCTGGCGTATAACGTTTATCTGCTGTAATTGGAGCTATAGCACAAGGGACATAATATGCATGATGTAGATATTCTTTATGAGCGCTATAATCGGTGACGATAACCGGCTTTCCTCGTCTTGCCATCTCACAGACTCCCAGCCCAATACCTTCCCCCTTAGTAAGCTGCACATAGCAATGACTATTATCATAGAGATAATCCATCTCTCGGTCGTTTAAAAGATCTGTATTTATTATTATATTAGGGACATCCTTATATTCGTTTATTAATTTATTCGCCTCTCGTAAGATCGTAATATCATCTTCTGACGCTTCAAAAGGCGCTGTCTTCACATATAACGTGCATCGCGATGAGCTATTATGCGCTTTCAAAAAAGCTTCTATCGTTTCATGCATCCCTTTTCTTGGGTTCCACATTCCTACCATTAAGAAAACGTAGTGATCTGATGGGATATCATCAAAATACAGTTTTTTTTCATCGATATTTTTATCAGGGCAATCATATTTTTTTATTTTGGCGCTGTTATCGATAACCTGATATATTTCTGTTGCTCCGACATTAAGCTTGTTTTTCTTAAAAATTTCGACATTCCATTTAGAGGGAAATATCACATGATCAAAAGTATTAAGTATTTCGATTTGATACTTGGGGACATGTTCATATTCCCACATTGTAAGTGCACACATTTCTATGCTTTTATTTTTTGTTCTTTCTCGCTCATTGAAATAGTACATCATTGTTGTCATCAAAATATGCTCAACAACGCAATCATATTCAATGTTCTGTGAAGCAAGGTAAAATAGTACTTTATCTTCAAAAGAAACTTTAGAGTCCTTTTGTTCAAAAAATGCCTTTTCGAATTCCACCATAACAGGAACGCCCGCTTTGACAAGAGCAAGGATATACTGTTTTGCGCTTTGAGCATATCCTGACGATCCTGGATAACATATATAACGTATTCCTTTTTGATTTTTTTGTATGTATTGTGCAACAAATTGTTGGATTTCTTTATCGTCTTTATATTTATTTATATAGTATGCAATTTCATTAACCCTTCCTTTTGGTGTCAATACCGATAAATATTCACAACGCTGTATATAGTGATAACATATATCAACAATATCCAGATCTCCTGACTGTATGTGGTGAAAATATTCATTAACATCATTAATGTTAACATTCCTACAGTGAAGATATAATATAAAGAAGTTGTAATACCTAAAATCATCGGCAATGGTTTTTTGCACCTCTTCTTTTGTGAAAGCCTCTTCGTATAATTTGTGTGCTAGCCGACATAGCATCTCCATATGTATCGGTCTATTGTTTTCAATAAAGCTTTCAACAAGCCACCGATATAATGCTATATCTTTAATGCTCTCATATTTTTTTGTGTCATAGCGTTCTTTTAACCGGTTGTTAAGATATCGTACGTATATAGGTCCTAAAATTTCCTCGAGTTTCGGAGATATTATTAAGGAATGATATCGCTCATTATGGCCACGCCTGTCGAGCTGTGAAACTTCGTCGGAATATCGCATGAAATTTAGTGCTGATGCTTTGCCGCCGTTTTCATGTAACCTTTTAAGTCCTAAAGCAATCTCATCATCGCGGGGCAATCGCAATAAATATTCTGCGACATACAGATATATTCTTATTAAAAACTCTTTATCAATGTCTTCTTCCATAATCGCAATATCACCTCGCAATTGTCCTTCTATTCTAAGAATTTGTTATAAATTCGTGCTATGCTGGACTAGAATAGCGTATTATGTATAACATGCAGCTATGAAAAAGGCATATATCTTTCTTATCATCTTCTTTGTGGGTATTGTTGGCGGAGGGTTTTTCTTTCGTGGCGAGATTTTCACATCGCTTATCGAGTGGCGTCTTCAGAGTCATTGCGTCAAGGTTTTCGGCGCTCCCATGCGTTATGAGTCGCTGCAATATTGTGACGATGGCGCCTTATATTTCTCTGGCGTAACGTTTTATGATGCTGCCCCTTATGATGAAGGCGGGTATTCTTGCGCTGCCGATGCCCTAGAGATCCACTGTTCTTTGGAGGTCATGAAGTTCCGTTTATCAACCATGGTAGCGATACATCGCCCTACGATATCCGTCATAAAAGGCGAAGGACCTATACCTCCTTTCCCCTTCGACAATGATTCACTCTCTTCTTTTTCTGGCGTTTCTTTTCTTTCTTCGGTGGTAGTGTCTTCGTTTTCTGCTACTGGTGGCAGTGTTATTTTCCAGGACGTTGATGGTTCTGTAGCGCCGGCGCCTGTATCATTCAGCTGCTCCGAGGCTTCGTTTCCCGACCCTTATGCACGCTTGTCGTTATCTTTCGACGGCGTTGATGATGATGGTGATGATGGTATCGTCGTCGTCGCCGAGCGTTGTGACAGCGACATTAAAGCTACAGCAACGGTATCGCGGGCATCGTGTTCTCATCTTTCTGATATCGCAGCTTTTCTCTATGATGACGACATTGCTTTTTCTGCCGATGATGGTGTCATCGACGGAAGTATATCTATTGTCATCCCTCGCCGTCTATGTCCATATCTCGAAGGCGAGCTTATCGTCTCTGATCTTTCCGGTACAGAGACTTCTTACGACCTTGTCGGCACTGCTACCAAGGTGTCGGCGACATTCTCTGGAGACAGAAGACCCCGCAAAAATAATTTTTATGAAGAAAATAGTTTTATTGGCTCTTTGCTGTCGACGACATCGTGTACGCTGTCGTGTCCTGAAGGCATAAACTTTTCACCTTCGTCATACCGCAACATTCCATGGTCTATCGCCGACCTTAAAGGTTCGGTGACGTTTGCTTCGGGAGGTGCTTTTCATTTTTATAGCGAAGGCTCTCTTGTCGAGATGGAGACTTCGGCACCTTTCGTCCTACATGGCCATCTTTCTTCGTCGCGGAATTTCTCTCCTTTCCTTGCTGCCGACATAATAGTATCCCCTGCTGGGGATCCTCCCTGTGCTGTTCGTTGCCGCGGTATTGCAGATGCTGATAAAGAGCATACTCTCTCTCTTTCTTTGGAGAACGTCGGTCCTTATGAGTTCGCTATCGTCCAGCATTTTCTTAATACTCCGCTTTTCGACGACGACATCATCGCCTTGGAGCATGGCACCTTCGATGCCTCGCTTTCTCTTTCTTTCGTCGACAACGTCCCTACTGACATTTCTATCGACTCTTTTTCCTTAAACAGCGCCGTCATATCTTCTTCATACCGACATTCCAAGGCATATATCGGCACAATGTCGGGGAGCCTCACTGCCGACGTTTCCTCTACAGATCCTATTTCCACGGTAAATGCTGCTGTCGATCTTTCCGAGACGTCGTTAGCCATGACATATCGCGAGGAGCGTTTTTCCTTCGAAGACATAACATCTTCATTTTCTATCGCCGATGGCATCGTTGACGATTCTTCGTTGTCGGGAACTTTCGCCGGCATCACTGGAGACATCACCTTCGATTTTTCCTCTTCGGAAGCGATAGCATCGTGTGTGGCGTCTTGTTCTGGTTCCGACGTCGCCGATCTTTTTCCTTCGCCGATGAGAGAGACTTTCGGCAAATGTTTTGCTGACGACGCCATAACTTTAGAGGCTACTTTGTCGCATAGCGATGTTGGTATTTTTGGTGACGGTATTGTTACTGTTACTAATGATGACACTACTGATATGATATCTATTGGCTTCGACAGCAGTAGCGGCTCTCTACAACGAGGGTGGTTCCATAGCGACGGCATCCTCCTCGAGAAATATGTCGCCCCTTTTATCTTCGGAGGAAAAGGGATGTCTCTTAGTGGCACTGCTGACGTCGAAGGAACCCTCGTCCGCGATGTTATCACTTTACAATATAGTGCCAACGACGTTGTCATCGAAAACAGACACTTTAGTGTCGCTGTCGATGCTATAGGAGCGGCGGCGGCGCCAAAAGCCACCCACCATTTTTCTCTTAAAGACGGTACTCATTTCGGATACCTTCCTGTCGACAAGGGCCTTTATCGCGAAAGGCATTCGGGCCTTGTCTTCGACGACATCGACACCGTCGTACACTTCGACAGCAATACCATCGCCATGGAGCGTCTCGACGCCGTCAGTAATGGCGTTGCGCTATCGGGGAGGATCTTCATAGATTTTGCTAGCAAAGGCTCCTTCACCACCGATATATTCATCTCCGACGTCTTATGTCAGCTCAACGATTTCAAGCGTTTCTGTTCACACTTCACCGATGTTGCTACTATAGACATCCCACTGTCCGGCACTATATCCTCTACAGACCTTGAGAGTTCTCTTATAATAAAGTCTTCTCCTGACGACGTATCCCTCGACGCCAATGTCTACGGCGCGCTGAGTTCTGGAGTCCTTGATGGCGAGAAACGCAACATCGCCCTAGAAGGCCTATCGTCGACGTTTGCATATCATCATGCTACTAAGACTTTGTCTTTCCATGAAACAGAAGGAACGATCTTCGCTGGCAACGACACCGTCGGCATCGACAAGTACCGCCTTTACAGCCCTGAAGTCACCGTCTCGGCAGGGCATGGCAATTTTTTCACCTTCGATGCCGCCCTATATAGCGGCGACGACGAGTTCTCGCGTTTCGCGGGGAAGGCATCACGCGATGATGATGAGGACATCACATGGTCTTTAGACGACGACCTTTGTCACATCGGCGGCATCATCCCTCACATCGCCATCATGAAGACATCGCCGAGCTATGGCATCAAGGCTTTCAATTCTACGCCTTCGTGTACATTGACATCGCTTGTCGTCGACCTCCAGCGTCTTTCCAGGGCAGGAATTGTTCCCCTCCACAACGACATCTTGGAGCTATACAAAGACGGATATTCTGCAGGTATTCTGGATGGAAGCTTTTACCACGATGAAAACGACGGAAGCTATTTCTTCGGCGTCGAAGGCGGCCCTGTCATCCTCAATGACGACCAGATCAAAACAATCTCGCTTTCCGGCAGAAAAAAACATGGATCTTGGCTCATCAAAGAGCTTTCTTTCGACGACTTCTCGATGTCGGCCTCGATACACCCTTCTATCGACACGTGGAATATCGACTTCTTCACCATCACCAACGGCGACGCGTTGTCTATAAACCTCACTGGAGAATATAACGTCGCCGCCAACATCTTCAAAGCACACATCAACAATTTCGACGCCGACATCGACGGCCCTATTCTCGACGCCCTTGCCGAGCCTTTACATCATCTCGATCCCCATGGCACCCTCCATGCTTCTGGTGGAGTACAGCTTCACGTAATCCCTAACGAGAAGCTATGGCATATAACGTCGAACCTTGACATCTCCTTCGACGATATCACCTTCGCCGCCATGCCTTCGGCGCCGTCGCCTTTCGACGGCATCGCCCTCGCCTTAAAAGAGCTGAGCTATAGTATCGACAGCCACATGGTATCTCTCGAAGACCTCAGTTTTACCATCCCCGCTGAGCAGCTCTCTCCGTTATCGAGTTTCATCGCCCATGCATGCTCTCTCGGCGACGATGACCCACTTCCTGCCATCCTTACTACTATAAAAGACAAAGGCTCCGTCGAAGGAAGCATCGGCTTTATCGCTACGCCATCGCGATCTTCGTGGAATGTATGCCTTAAGCACGACACATACCACCTTTTCGGCAAAAACCATGCCCTCAGGAATTTCTTCCTAGAATACTACGACGAAAAATTTTCTATGACGACACAATATCGTCACCGCGACCATACGTTCTGGGTTTCTGGCAATGTCGCCTCCGACGCTCCAGACAATGGCGTCATAATCTTCAGCGACGGCGACCCAAGGACGCTACAAAACAAAGGCATATTACCTCTTACGGTCTCATGGAAACGTGACGACAATGGAGAATATACTCTCGACAAAGCTGAAGGAACATTTTCTGGGGTCAGGATATATGCTGTCCCTGCTGAAAGCTCCTCTACCGACATTTTAGCGATAAAGAGTAAGGTACACTTAAACACCAATGAAGCGCAATGGCTTCTACCTCGCAACTTTCAGCGCCATATCGAGGCCTTCGGCATCCGCGACGGATATGAACTCGTCGGCACCTGGAACATCGACAAAAAAAGCAACGTTCCGCTCTCTTTCAGTGGCTCGCTCTGTGGGAAGAACTTCGCCGCTATGGGATATATCTTCGACCGCTTCTCATCACAGTGTGAATATTCTCCAGGAAATCTCACCATCAAAGACCTGCGCGGTGAAGACCTCGCCGGCACTATCACTATACCTTCGATATCGTTCGACAACGATGTGAAAACAGGAAAATATTCTTTTTCGATGCCCTCGCTCCTTGTCACCGACTTCAAACCTTCGCTGCTATATTCTTCAGAACTCGGAAGACCTAGCGGCAATAAGAATTTCATAATATCATCGTTGACTTTCGACGACGTCAACGGAATCGTCGGCGATACCAAGTCATTCTCTGGCGACGGACGCGCCACCTTCTCCAACAGCAAAAAATCTTCTTCTTCGAAGTCTCTCCTTTCCATCCCCAGCGACATTATATCGCGTATAGGCCTCGACACCTCGCTGATGACACCGTCGTCAGGGTCGATATACTATACCATCGAAGATAGTAAAGTTGTCTTCACTAAACTCGATGACGTATATAGTGAAGGTAAAGCGTCACGATTCTTACTGTCTACTGGCGACGATGACACTTCGTACGTCGACTTCAGCGGGAACTTATATGCCAAGATTAAGATGAAACAATATAACATCCTCTTCAAACTCGCCGAGCTGTTTACCATCACCATAAAAGGCTCTCTGATACATCCTTCATACACCTTCCAAAAACAAACGATCTCAGAATCCGAAGAAGACTAAAGAGTAGAATATGCGTTTCATCACACCACTTCTCGATTCTATCGTCGACTTCATATCACCACCAACATGTCTACACTGTGAAAGCCCCCTATTACAACGCGATGCTCTCTTCTGCACGACATGCGGAGAGCTTATGACACTAACACCACACCACGAACGCTGCCCGCGATGCTTCTCGGCACACTACAACACCAGAAGACGGAAATGTTCGCAGTGCACAAAAGAAAAGCCCATCTTCAAAGGATGCGCCTCGGCTTTCGAATACGAAGGCCCACCGGCAACGCTCATAAAAAAAATGAAATACCACAGACAGCCCTTCCTAGCCAAAGGCGCAGGAGCATATATGACAGCACAGCTTATAACACTAGATTGGCCGCTGCCCGATATCATCGTGCCAGTACCAATGCCGCGGATGCGCCTTATCCAACGAGGATACAACCAGGCAAAACTCCTCGCCGAAACAATAGGACATACCATCGAACGCCCCGTCCTCGACATCCTGAATAAACCCTCAGGAGAATACCCGCAAACAGGACAATCACTACGACAAAGAAAAACAATGCCACCAGGAATTATCACCCTGAAAAAAAAGAACGTTCTCAATAACCTCACCGTACTCCTCGTCGATGACGTCATAACAACAGGCACTACACTAAAACAATGTGGCAAAACTATCCTCGATGACGGACCTTGTACTCTTTATGCTATGACATTCTGTAAAACATAAAAAATAGCGGATAGAAATCACCTACACACCGCATTAACATAGCAATCTCGGTCGTCGACTGCTAAAAACTGTTGACGTTTTTGTTATGGTGGTGTAATATTGTGGTTAAAATTGAAATTATTGGGGGTTTTCTATGATGAAGCCGTTACAAAATGAGAAGAAGAGTGCGAAGGGCGAGCGTGAGCGTCGTGTATTGTTAGGTCTTGTTGATTTATACATCAAATCTGGACAGCCCATTGGCTCCAACACTTTGATGGAGAAGGGCTTTAAAGACTTAAGCTCTGCTACCATCCGCAATTATTTCGCACACCTTGAGG
Organism: Waddliaceae bacterium; assembly: GCA_018694295.1. NCBI lineage: Bacteria > Pseudomonadati > Chlamydiota > Chlamydiia > Parachlamydiales > Waddliaceae > Waddliaceae bacterium. The sequence goes on along the minus strand of JABHNK010000038.1, from coordinate 26,178 downwards.
ATTCCGGGTATCTTCTTCAGCAACATTCTTCTGGTGGTCGCATTCCCACTGACGCTGCTTTTCGTTTATATGCTGATACTAATGCTCATCGTAGCAGCGATTCTGTTAAGAACAAGGAAGCTCGTCGTCGTCTTAAGTCTTTACGTTTTGACGAGACGTCTGAGGTATTATCATATCTCCACAAGGCTGCCGATGTTTTAGGCGACCTTACTGGTTGTGCTGTTTTCATGTCATCGCCACGCTTCGACCATGATTGCATCCATGATTTGAAGCTTGTCGCCATCGACGACAGTCGCTGTTTATGTGTTATCGTCACGGATTTCGGCCTTATACAGACTCATACTCTTCATACTGAGAAGAAACTGAGTTCTTTTTCGCTGAAGAGGATAGAGACATTTTTCCGTCATCGTCTTTCTCAGCATGTCGATATCCCTGAAGAGATAACCCCTGAAGAGCTTGCTCTTGCCCGAAGTTTTTACAATGAGGTGATGGTACGTTATATGATAGGGTACTCGAATTTCACCCATGAAGACATTCATCATGCTGGTCTTTCGAATCTTCTATCATTTCCGGAGTTCCATGATGCTTCTGCTCTTGTTGACGGTCTTGCTTTGTTCGAAAACCCTACAGCGCTACGTTTCCTTGTCAAGGAGTGCCTACACAGCAATGATCTTAGGTATTGGGTTGGCAACGACCTTGCTACGGTGTTACACCCCGACGTTGCCTGCACTGTTATGAGCATACCGTATTATATCAACAACTCCCCTGTTGGCGTCGTCGGGCTTCTCGGCCCTATGCGCGTGCCATACAAAGATCTTTTTCCTATGTTGCGGACATTTTCCGACACAATAAGTACGGCGCTGACGAAGAGTCTTTATACTTTCAAGATATCCTTCAGGCAGCCGCAGAAGGGTTCTTTATATCTTAAGAGCGAGGAGCGCAACCTCCTAGACAACAAATCGAACATACTTTTAGAAGATCATTCACATTAATAAAAAGGGACCACAATAACTATGACAAAACCGAAAAAGAAGACAAAAGAAAAGTGTGCCAAATGCAAAGGAGAAAAGTCTGCTCCTGAAACCGTAGAAAAGCAGGCGGGACCAGAAGTCCCTGTTATGGCGGCGATAGCTGCCGAGGAGCTTTCTGCTCTTAGAGAAGAGCTTAAAGAGGCGAATAAAAAATATCTCCTTACTCTTGCCGAGTCCGAGAATGTTCGTAAGCGTCTTATCAAAGAGAAATACGACCATACGAAGTTCACCATACAAGATATCATCATAGAGTTTTTACCTCCTCTAGACCAGTTTGAGAAAGCCTTACAGTTTGCCGATGGCATGTCTGACGATGTCAAAAACTGGGCGGTTGGTTTTTCTATGATTTTGGAGAAGTTTAAAGAGGTCCTTCATGGCCATGGAATCATGATATACCATACTACTGCTGGTGAGACTTTCGACCCTCATCTTCATGAGGCTCTCGAGACCGTCGAAACCCACGACAGCCCCGACAGCACAATATTAGAAGAGCTTTCTCCGGGGTATAAGATGGGTGACAGGGTGATACGCCCTGCGCACGTCAAGGTAGCAAAGACTCCTATCGTCGAAGATGACGAAGGCGATGCTGCTGACGATGCTGCTGACAAAAATACTGACGAAGAAAAAGAATAATTTACATACAACAAACATTAATTTTTATTTAAGGAGAATATAATTATGACTAAGAAAAAGAGCAATAAAATCATAGGCATCGACCTAGGGACGACGAACTCTTGCATCGCTATCATGGAAGGCGGACAAGCAAAGGTAATAGTATCTGCAGAAGGCTCTAGGACGACGCCATCAGTAGTAGCATTCAAAGGCGACGAGCGCATTGCTGGCATCCCTGCCAAGCGTCAGGCTGTAACGAACCCTGAGAAGACATTATCTTCTGTGAAGCGTTTCATTGGAAGGAAATACGACGAAGTGGAGTCTGAGATAAAGACTGTACCTTTTAAAGTTGTCAAGCGTGACAACGGCGATGCTGGCATGGAAGTTGACGGCAAAACTTTTACCCCTGAAGAAATAAGCGCATACACCCTGAAGAAGATGAAAGAGACCGCCGAAGCATACCTTGGCGAGGAGATCACCGATGCCATCATCACCGTCCCAGCATATTTCAACGACTCTCAACGACAGTCGACGAAAGACGCAGGACGTATCGCAGGACTTAATGTCAAGCGCATCATCCCAGAGCCTACTGCTGCAGCTTTAGCATATGGCCTCGACAAGAAAGTCGAGAAGAAGATTGCCGTCTTCGACCTTGGCGGTGGAACTTTTGATATCTCGATAATGGAGATCGGCGATGGCGTCTTCGAAGTTCTTTCTACCAACGGTGACATGCACCTTGGCGGCGACGACTTTGACAATGTCATCATACAGTGGATGGTTGAAGAGTTCAATAAAGAGCATAACATCGACCTTCACAACGACAAGATGGCGTTACAACGCCTTCGTGACGCTGCCGAGAAGGCAAAAGTTGAGCTTTCGGGAACACAGTCAACGGAGATCAACCAGCCGTTCATCACCATGGACGCAACGGGTCCTAAGCACCTATCTCTCACATTGACACGCGCCAAGCTAGAAAACCTCACGTCCGGTCTCGTCGACAGAACTCGTGAGCCTTGCCTTAAAGCGCTACGCGATGCAGGTCTCGACAAAAGCCAGGTCGACGAAGTTATCCTCGTCGGCGGTATGTCGCGCATGCCTGTTGTCCAGGAGCTTGTTACGACGATCTTCGGAAAAGAGCCTCATAAGGGTGTAAATCCTGACGAAGTCGTCGCTATCGGCGCCGCTATACAAGGCGGAGTTCTTGTTGGCGACGTCAAAGACGTGCTATTGCTTGATGTCATACCTCTAACTCTTGGCATCGAGACGATGGGCGGAGTTCTTACTCCTCTCGTCGAGAGAAATACTACGATACCTACGCAGAAGAAACAGGTATTCTCTACAGCTGCCGACAACCAGCCTGCTGTCACCATCGTCGTCCTTCAGGGCGAGCGCAAGATGGCCAACAACAACAAAGAGATTGGTCGTTTTGATCTCACCGACATCCCTCCAGCGCCACGTGGCATGCCACAGATAGAGGTAGCTTTCGACATCGACGCCGACGGCATCCTCCATGTTTCTGCAAAAGACAAGCAGTCTGGCAAAGAGCAGAGCATAAAGATCGAGGCAACGTCTGGTCTTTCTGAAGACGAGATACAGAACATGGTAAAAGATGCAGAGATGCATTCTGAGGAAGACAAAAAACGTGCTGAAGAAGTGCAGACGCGCAACGAAGCCGATTCGCTATGTTTCCGTGCAGAGAAAGCTCTAAACGAATACAAAGAGAAGCTCCCTGCGGAGATTGTCAGCGAGATACAGGGTAAGATCGACGACGTCAAGAAAGCCATCGAAAGCAACGATACTGCTAAGATGAAGCAAGCGACGGAAGAGCTCAACACCACGATGCAGAAGATCGGAGAGACGATGGCACAAGCTCAAGGCGCAGCACCAGAAGGCGCTCCAGGAGCGGGTCCTCAGCCTTCGGAAGCCCCTAAGCAAGGTGATGATGACATCGAAGACGCCGAAGTCGAGATCCTCGATGACGACGACAAAAAAGAAGATAAATAGAAAACATAAGGCGTACGGACGTTAAGCTTCTAATGCCACAGCGGGTTTTTCCTGCTGTGGCATTTTGTTTTATAAGACATGTAAACGTTTAATTTTAAAAGTCTTGCAATAAATTACGTGATCTATTATAATTTTGGGTATAATTAATTTTCAATCAAGGAGTTCTTAATATGTTACCCGTTTCTGCAAAGCCAAGATTTGATTTCCAAAATACCAATCCCATATCCTTGGGATCTCAAAAACATATAATAAAGCCGTGTAAAGAGATTAAAAATCCGTGGTTAAGAACTGTTGTTGCGATACCGCTATCTATCATTGATATTGCAACCGATATTATTACACTCCCCCTAAGCATATGCCTTACTCTTATTAATAGTATTGAAATAATCGCACGTCTGGCCTTTAACACTCTAGGCTTACTTCTTAATAATGCTGATAAAAAAACGTTTGAAAATAAAATACGAGAAGGCTCCTCAATTTTAGCTATTAATTTGATTTTTGTTGCTCTTACTGCCCTGATATTTAGATGGTCTATTCCTGCCCTAATAATTATTAGTGCTAGTGGTCGTGCTTATTATGACGCTATTAAATATAGTGATGACGCTACTGAAATTTATGATCCTGCTAAACTTTCTAGTTACGGTCCGCAGAGTGGCCCCTTAGTATGCATAGCCCCGAACGCCCGCCGCGGTTATTATTGGACCAATTGCGTAGACTATCGCGCTCGATCTTACTAACACACAAATGTTTGCTGCGATCTCCGCACAATGTTCTGCACAAAAATCTTGGAGTCAATTTGCAGATTTATTTCATGTCATTGGTATTATTCGTATATTTCTGGCGATAGTTTTTACCAAAGAAATCGCTGACGCTCCTATAACCCATGATTGCGACCTATCTTTTCTTTAGCGCCATAGAGTTAGGTAAGATGGCTCAGTGCACGACAAGCTAATAGTTTTAACTATTCGCGAGGAGTAAAATGAGCCAGACTGCCTGACACTATGGATGCTATAGGAAACTGATCCTTTTTTTAAAAAGCTCAGACAAGAAATTCTTAAGCCCTTGCTATTTCTTGTTATTTTTATTTACCAATTTGCTACTATTTGGCTTCACCATATTTCTTTTTGCAGCAGCACATCTACTTTGCTTCTATCCTCGCGAATGTTTTAACATTCGCTCGTCTTTCATCTTCGTATCTGTACCACCGCAAAAACCCTATGGCAAAGGATAGGTCACAATCATGGGTATAACAATTGGCGTAAACATCGCTGTTTTAACAATTGCTCCTGCGCCATAAAGAATTTCATCTACGAAATCTTCTTCAGTGGTTCGGTCATCGCTACGCGGAGTCAGCACCAGCCCTACTACATTAGATCCTAGCCGAGCTACTGTTTCCGCTGTTCTAACAAGAAGAGAAGCATATGGCATGGCGTGTCCCATCACAGCACGCGGTATAACATGAACAGCGCGCAAATAATGATTTCTCATCATCTCCGACGGACTTTCCATTAGCCTTTCAGCGTATCTACTGACATCACCATTCCACGAATTTGATGCCATAGGAGAGTGTTCTACTGGTGATGATCTCATATCAGAAAAACCTTTTTATGAATCTGTAGATATCTTGGTATGTTAAGTATACTAGCAGTGCCATGAGAAGCATCATAAAAGGAAATATCAGGCGTTCCATTGTTTTTGCTTTCAGCGGCTTCTTTGTTATCATTTCTACTAGCGACATGACGACATGTCCACCGTCTAGTGCTGGCAGCGGTATAAGGTTTACCATGGCGAGGTTACAGCTTATAAATGCTAGCCAGAACAGCGCTTCTTTTATCCCTAGCGTCCATCCGTAGTGTATTACCCGTACGATGCCGAGAGGCCCAGCGAACCATTTTGGGCTGATATATCCTGCGACTAGCGCGTGGACAGTACGGTATATCTCTTGTCCTATATTGGCTAAAAGAACGAATGGTGTAGGGTTATAGTTTACGGATTTATCGCGTAGCACTGCGATGCCGAGGATTTTTTGCTGAGCCTGATTTTCTAGCTCTTTAAAGGCGCGTTCACGCATTTCGGTGTCTGCGATTTTTTCTATCTCATGCTTTTGTTTTGCTATCATTTCTTCTATTAATACGCGCTCTTCTTGCGTATACATCTCATTGTGATGCTTTGGCACAACGGGAGTAAGGAGGTGAAGGTTTCCTGAAGAGGTGATATTTTTTTCCGTTCCGATACTGTTTATTATGGCTAGAAGATCTTTGGTATCGATATCTTTGTCGAAGATGTTGTCGGCATCTTTCCACGAAACTTTTTTCTGCGCTTCGGCGTTACGTTCTACGATGATATACACTTGTTTCTTCTGCAGTGCTTCGAAGATCTCGTATGCTCGCTGTACTGGTTTGCCGTCTACGGCGACGATGACATCTCCGCGTTCTAGTGTATTATCGCCTTCTTTGCCGTCAATAACGTTTAGGGATTCTTTGACGATACCTTTTGATGTTATTTCGTATGGAATGAAGATGCTGTCGGCAGCTTTTCCTTCGTTATCTCCGGCGTTATGCCAGTCGCTGATATCGTTTTCCTGGCTTTTTGACAGTTTATATTTTGCGATGTTTTTCTTGGGGACCCTTACCAATACTATTGTATTTTCGCGTTCTACAGTGAGGAGGGCTTTTTCGTCGTTGATAACGTGTGACATGTGCTGCTGGGAATATACCGTCTCACCATCGACCCATAATATCCTGTCACCGTGTTGTATCCCGCTATCTTTCATGGGAGACCCTTTTGGGAAGGGATCTTCTCCTCCGAAGATTTTTCCGTCGAAGATCATATGCTGTGCAGCCCCGAGGACTCCTGCAGTAAGGATTCCTTTATCGAGGGCGCCTGGATGTTGATATGTCTCTACGGTATATGAGAACGGTTTTTTTGCCTTTGTCATGTCGTCGACGATATTACCTTCTACGGTGACGCCGTTTTTAGCTACCATAGCGGCGTATATATGATCTTTGCTGCTTTTGTAGTTATATCCATTGTATGACACTATCTCATCGCCGGGGCGTATGCCGTGGGCATACAGTTCCGACTGTGTGTCTATCCATCCTATCTTCGAGGTGTATTCCGAGAAAGTCTTGTCACGCCCTCCTAATGCCCATATCATCATAAAGACGAGCAGTGCCGCGACGATATTCATCATAGGCCCAGCGAGAGCAACTTTTATTCTATCTATAGGTTTTTTTCCGAAAAATCCGTCTGGGATCTCCGAAGGCTCTATATCGCCCTCTTTTTCTGTACCCTTTATTTTTACATACCCACCGAACGGTATCCAGCCCAGCTTCCATTTGACGCCTTTGTGCTTCCAAGAGATTATCGCCTTTCCGAAGCCTATACTGAAGACTTCTACCGTCATCCCCACTCTTCGTGCCATTATGTAGTGCCCAAGTTCGTGGACAAAAACCACTGCCCCTAATCCAAGCATCGCCAATATAATATATAGTACACTCATCATAATGATCTTCTTTCCTTTTTAGTTACTGACGTTACGCGCCACTAAAGCAAGATTGGTGCGTAATATCAATTAATTATGCCGATGCTGCCTCTTTACGAGCATTTTCATCGACGGCGATAATAGTTTCTAACGTTGCATTTGATATGGCGTCGTGTTGTTCCATAAGTTTTTCGAGTTTCCGTGGGATGTCGCACCATCGTATTTCTTTGTTGAGGAAACGATTTACGAGGATCTCATTGGCAGCATTCATATAGCATGACATTGTGCCCCCTGTTTTTAGGGCTTCGTATGCGAGTGCCAGACATGGGAATTTCTTGGTATCTGGTGGGAACATTTCTATGGTATGGTTTTTTGTGAAGTCGAAAGGCGCCAAAAACCCTTTCGTTCTATTGGGGTATGTCAATGCGTATTGTATTGGCAATACCATCGTCGGCATCCCCATCTGTGCCATCACCGACATATCGTCGAATTCTACCATACTATGTATTATGCTTTGCGGATGTACGACGACGTCGATATTTTCGGCATCGACACCGAAGAGCCAATGTGCTTCAATGACTTCTAAGCCTTTATTCATCAGCGTCGAAGAGTCTACTGTTATCTTTGCTCCCATGCTCCATGTTGGATGGTTGAGGGCGTCTTCTATTGTGACATTTTCCAGGTCTTCTGTGGAATATTTACGGAAGGGACCTCCTGAAGCTGTTATTATTAAACGCCTAACGCTTTTAGTGTCTTCGCCTTGAAGGCATTGGAATATCGCGCAGTGTTCGCTGTCGACAGGAAGAAGTTTTACTCCTTTTTCTTTGGCAAGCGTCGTAACGAATTCTCCGGCAGCGACGAGCACTTCTTTATTTGCTAGGGCGATATCTTTTCCGGCGTTTATTGCTGCTACTGTTGGCTGCAGTCCTGCTGCGCCGACGATGGCGGAAACTACGATGTCGACTTCTTCATGCGACGCAACCTCTTCTAATCCTTCTGGTCCTGCTACTACTGTTATATCGGGGCGTCGTTTTTTAAGCTCTGCAGCGCGGGTTTTATCGGCGACGGCGACGAGTTTTGGAGAGAACTCATCTATTTGTTTTTCAAGGAGATCGATATTAGAATGTGCTGCCAATGCCGTTATTGAGAAGCTGTCACTAAAATGTCGTACTACATCGAGCGTACTTGTCCCTATCGATCCTGTGCTTCCTAATAATGTTATTTTTTTTGTCATAATACCGCTCTTTTTTTTATGACGAGGATATCGTTATAGCCAAAAAATGTCAACAATGAGAATTTGTTGAAGATTATAAAATTAACCTTGAAAAAATTTCTCTATTATTTCATAATCTCGCATTATTAATTATGGCATTGTTAGTAACATGCCTTGAAAGGCTTTTGAGAAAGGCTTTTTCATTTCAACATTTTTATTCAAAGAGGAAAAAAATCATGATAGCAGTAGAGAAAAAAGAAAAGACAAAAGCATTATCTACTAACACTAAAGAGCTTGAGAATGTCATCTCAGCTGCTATATCAAAAGTTCGCGGCAACAAAGAAAATGATTTATGCAAATATCTTCCTTCTAACAGCGGCGGATACATCCATCATTTTACTATGCGTAAAATGAAGGGAGAGTCTCCTGAGCAGTTGCTTAGCATGCTAACAAAGTTCATCATCGACGTTGACAAGCCTAAAGCTGTCGCTCCGAAGCGTCGTGCTCCTCGTGGCTCACGGAAGCATTTCAATGAAGTTTCGTTCTCCAAAGGAGATTTCGACCGTCTTCTTGCTATTGCGAGTTCTACTGGCGACCGCGACCTGGTTAAAAAGTTTATGCCTAAGAAGACTCTTAAGACTTTGAAGCGCGAGCTTATTGCTTCGATACGCAAAGAGAAAGTAAGCCAAGACTTATGGGGTTATTATGTTGATGCTGTCAGCGATAAAGGCGGCGCTAACGCTCCTGGCGAGTATCCATATCTTGAAAATTCCGACATTGCAAAACTTTTCACCACTAAAAAATGATCTCACGAGAGCCATCATCACATTCTGAAGGTCGTCAAGGCAGAATTGTCTGCCTTGTGACCTTTATTATTAATGTCTTACTCTCTGTAGCGAAGCTTTTCTTTGGTTTTTTGACGATGAGCAGCGCTCTTATCGCCGATGGCTTTCATTCTCTTTCCGATACTTTAAGCGACGTCCTTGTTTTTGTTGCTTTTATAATATCGCGCAAACCTCATGATGCTGACCATCCATATGGTCATGGAAAGATAGAGACGTTTTTGTCAAGCATCCTTGGCATGTCACTTATTGTTGTAGGTTTCTATATCGCCCGCGATGGTATATCACGCATTGCCACAAATTCGTCGCATGCCATCAGCGGCATCGCCATCCCCGTCGCCGCCATATCTTTGATCGTCAAAGAGTTGTTGTATCATTATAACATCGTGATGAGCCGAAAAGTACGGTCACAGGCGTTATATGCCAATGCTTGGCATCATAGAAGCGATGCTATTTCTTCTCTTGCCGTACTTTTTGGTGTCACTGGCGCTCGTTATGGTTTCCCGATTTTTGACCCTATTGCTGCCTGTGTTGTTGCGGTGATAATAGCTATCGTTGGTGTTATTATACTGATAAAGACTGGTAAAGAGCTCATTGAGACGTCCGTTGATGATAAGACTATTGCGAAGTTAAAAGGCATTGCTGATGGACATGATCTTGTAATTTCTTCGCATAGAGTCTTCGCTAGGAATGTTGGTAATAATATGGTTGTAGAGATGCATATTGTCGTCGCTTCCGAAACCACCGTCGAGCAGGCTCATGACATAGCGAACGGTGTAGAGCATAGAATTCGCGAGCTTTTTCCTCACGCCCACAACGTTCTTGTCCATGTCGACCCTTATAATGATGAAGACGAAGACGCCATAAAAGAATCGCTATAAGTTTTTCCAAGAGAGAAGACTTGAATTTTCTTCTTGGCATATAATGAAGTATGGTATATTCTATTTTATCTCTATATGACAGATTATAATTAATTATAAAAATTTATTAACCTTAAAAAATCAGGAGTTTATATATTATGTTACCAGGCTTTTTGCGAGCACTTTGGGGAGACTTAACAAAAAAAGAATTAAAAAAATTCGCTCTCTTATCATGCGCCATTACTATTATCCTAGGAAACTATTGGATGCTGCGTGTGATGAAAAACCCTATATTCGATGACCTTGTTGGCATGAAATTTCAGCCATACGCCAAGATGGCCTCGATCGCTGTTGTGGCGGTTGTCATTTTGATATACAGTAAATTAGTTGACATCTTCCACAAGCATACATTGTTTTACATCATATGTTCTACATATTCTGCTTTATTCTTTTTCTTAGGCTTTGCTACATCGCATCCGGAGATGTTTGCTTTAAGCACATCTTCTCCTCTTTACCCTCTTGTCCAATGGATCCCTGGAAACTTTATTGGCTGGCTTACATATTTTGTCTTTGAAAGTTCTTCCCTGCTGATGATCCTTTTCTGGGCATTTGTTGCTAGCGTTACCAAGGCGGAGTCTGCTAAGAAAGGATATGCTATGATTGTCACTTGCATACAGTTTGGTACTATTGCAGGACCTGCTATCGTCACCAAATTCGCTCCTAAGGTCGGTTCTCCGATACTTGTTGCTTTCGGTGGTGTTCTTGTCCTTATTGTTCCTTTTTTCATAAAACTTTATATGAAGCATTTCCCTGCTGAAGAAGTTGCTGAAGACAAATCTAAAGGCCCCAAAGAGAAAACGGGCTTTTTTGAAGGCATCCGTCTTATTGTGACGAAGCCTTATGTAATAGGAATATTCGTTGTATCGACAATTTATGAGATAATCGCCACGATTTTAGAGTTCCAGATGAATATGATTGCAAAAGACGTTTTCCCTACTCGCGACCTTTTCGCTGCATTTACTGGAAAATACGGTATGAGCATAAACACTTTAACGTTGACTTTTGCCCTTCTCGGCACAAGCTTCTTTATGAGGAAGTTAGGTCTTAGGGTCTGTTTAATCTCTTACCCTATAGCTATTGGAGTAGTACTTCTTGGATTATTGGGAATTAATTATGTTGGCGCCACACACATCCAATTGATGTGGGCTCTTTTTGGTTCTATGATAGCGGTAAAAGGCTTAAGTTATGCGTTAAACAACCCTACCAAAGAAGTCATGTACATTCCTACAACTAAGGACATAAAATTCAAGGCTAAAGGCTGGATAGAGTCTTTTGGCGGAAGGATGTCCAAAGGAACGGGTTCTGGTGTAACGGCATCTTTTGCCAACAACCTTTCTGGTTTGTTATTATTCGGCACGCTGATTTCTCTCGGCGTCGTTGGTTTTTGGATTTTCGTAGCTAATATACTAGGGAAGAAATTCAACAAACTACAAGAGACTAACACTACTATAAAGTAAAGTCATCGCACAAAAATATTTTTGTGTGCTAAAGCCGGGTTTTTTACCCGGCTTTTTTTTATCTCTAGCATAATCGCAAACCACTAAAACCCATGATTGCGACCTAATCTTTGGCTTAGCGCTATAGATGGAGGGCTCTTTTATGTATTTTGACGAGGGCATGTCTTAAGACATGGCCAAGGAAAAAGACGTGAAAGAGCGTCTTCATGTATAGATGATTGGCCAAATGGGATATAACAATTCCTTCAAAAAACCAGGAGTAATACATATGTTAGATCAAGCCATTGTTATATTTTGCATTTGCGATGAGGCTTCTAAGTCTTTAAATATCAAAGATGATAGTCAGTGTAAAATGTCTACAGCCGAAGTTATGACGTTGAAAGGCAGGTCTTCTAGAAAGATACAACAGGAATTTCCTGGCCTATGCAAAAGATATTGGGGTAAGCATTTTTGGGGTATAGGATATGCAGCTTTTAGTGCTGGAGAGGTGACAGACAAAACGATTAAAGAATATATAGAGAATCACTCCTCGGATGATGAAATGTTTACTGTTGAATAAAAGGCGACTTTCAGTCGCCTCTAATTCTCTGCACTTTCAGTGCAGAGTGGTTTAATTTAGCTTATATGGTAAATTTGTTCTTCCCTATAGCATAGTCGCCAACCACAATATTTTAGCAATCCATCTGTTGATTTACATGTCTCGCCCAGCTCTAAAGAGCTGCGCTTCGACATGTAAATCAACATCCAAATCACTAAAATGCCGTGGTAGGCGAGATTAGGTGGCAATCATGGGTAAAATGCCGTGGCAGACGAAATTAGGTATCAATCATGAGTTTTATCACTAGACATAATGGTTTGGTGTTTGGTATTCTGTCGTTTCATATTTTTTAACTTATAACAATATACAACGAAGGATTTTCTGAGATGGAGAAACACAAACGCTGGCAGTTTTACCTTATCATAGTGGTCATCGCCCTAACAATTTACAATATTTTCCCAACAGTCTTCTATTATTCCAAGCCTTTGAAGAAGCCGTTGAACGAAGGCAAGGCTCTTGTTGTCGCCCGCGACATTGCCAAGCGAGTCAACAGTCTTGAGAAAGATTCGATTTCGTGGCTCAAGGCATATTGTAAACATATTAGCGTCAAGCCCAAGGCTTTGGACCTCGACGTCAAAAACCCCGACACCATCACGGTATCTTTTGTCGACGGTAACGATGCCGAGAGGTTCCGTACTTACCTTGCTCGTGCTGGAGAGCTTATTCCTTTCATCCCTGCACAGCTGCAGCCCCTTCCTAGCAATCTCCATGACGATGGCAAACTGTCTTATGTCGTTGTAAAGCGTCGCATTGGCGTCCATTTTTCTAGCGGAGACGTCAAGGATTATTTCACATTTTCTGAGAAGTCTACTGCCGATGGTTTCGTTTCTCCTTTATACCGTGAAATTGTTTACGACCGTGCTTCGCACCTAGGCATCAATCTTGGTGGTGACAGTGCTGTCGCCGAGGCCGTTGCTGGTGTTGTAGATGCTTCTGACGTAAACGAAAGCCTCGACACTATTGTCGCCCTTTCCACTTATATCGTAGATTTCGCTGATACCTTCGGCGTCAGCAGTTCTATAACGAAGAGGTATTATTCTTCTTTCTCTCAAGGTGGTAGTAAGAATCCTTCTGAGACGATACGTCGCTTCACCTCTCGTGTCACAGAAGCAAAGGACCTCCTCGTCGACAAGATCAAGGAGCAGGAGAAAGGCAACGATGTCGTCGAAGGTGGTTATGCCTTATATGACGAGCAGGGCATTAAAATTTTAAAAGGGCAGCACAGCAATATTGTTGCCGCAGAAGAGATTCTCAAGAAGTATTCTTCTGTCTTCAAAGACGGAAAAGATCCTTTAACCAAAGAGCAGATATTATCGTCATTACTTCTCGGCGACGAGGGAAGCGCTCTAAAGAGCAAGAGATATCCTTTCGCCCTTGGCGACAACAACCCTTTCATCGAGAAAATCGTCGTCGACTGGGATAACGACAGTATTCTTTTATATCCTCATGACGATCTTTTTTCTATTCTCGACAAGGAAGCTGTCACAGAAGAAGACGAATACCGTAAGGACAAGGTCAATAAACTTCTCATCAACGAAGTTGCCGCTGTCTCTCGCGTCACTGACGAGGCGATATCGCCATTATACGACTATTTTTCTATGTCTCTCAACGCTATTACCGGCAGCACCGGGTTCCTTGCTCTAGACCTCGAGGCTCTTGCTGTCAACAAAGCCTTACGCACCAAAGACCTTATTATGTCGTCGTGGTCTCCGCAGCACCAAGACCTTAAGAGTGATGTTTTTCCTGTATGGGACTATGAGACGTACCGCACTCTCTCTCCTGAAGATCAGCAGCTTGGTCTTGTTGTCATCGCTCCTGTCGCCTATGACGAAGATGCTTTCCCTTTATTCAAAGACAGCTCATTGTATGTCGTTGCTAAAGGTCTAGAAACCATCATCGAGCAACATCAATCTTACTCTGAAAGCAAAGAGTCTGGCGTCCTTATGGAAGACCTTGCTTCTCTGCAGAGCCTTCTCCGTGGTGCTGGTTTCATCACCGACTATCCTGGAAAAGTTTTGTCCTCGTCGCGAGAGTATCTCCACGATCATATTTTTGAGAGCAGCAACTACTATGACAACTTTTTGAGTGCTACGCGCGAAGATTTCCGTGTATATGGCAGCAGAAAGCATGCTGTTTTGGAGTTCTCAGACTACGAGCAGCGCCTTATCACATTGAATGCCATCGACAACAGTGCCCACGAAGACCTTCTTAAGTGGCGCGACGACTTTCATGCGGCGCGTATAAGCACCACTCCTATGGCGAAATACGAGGTACCACCTCTTACCAAGAGTATTTTAGCAGACAATTTCAGGCTGAGCGCAAAGAAATATTTCCGTGGCGACGACCGTAAGATCCTTAAGTGGGGTTTAGACCTTTCTGGTGGCAAGACCGTTGTTATTGAGCTTCGCGACCAGAACAACAAAACCGTCGATGGTGAAGAAGATCTATCTCTTGCTGTCAACGAGCTAACGTCTCGCGTCAACAAGATGGGCGTCGCTGAGGTGAACATCCATACCGAAGATTCTAAGATCGTCATGGACTTCCCTGGCTCGCAAGGGCTTTCGGCGTCGGAGCTTGTAAAGTCTTCGGCGATGTACTTCCATATCGTCAACGAGAAATTCTCCCAAAGAAGCCCTGCTCTGGGGAAAGCTACCGAGCATTTCCTCCAAGACGTCTGGAACGAAGCCGTTGTTACCGACAAAACCGACATCGAGAACATCAACGAGATAGCATGGCGGCAGCTTGGCGGCGACAATGCCGACGAGGGAAGCCTTCAGCAGCTTACTGAGAATGCCCGCATCCTTTATGACAATGGCTTACGCCTACCTTCTCCGAAGGACACCTCCCGCGCCAATGCCTTCGACGATACGTTGTCGATGGTGGCGATATACCGCGGCGACACCTACAAAGAATGGCGTGGGCAGTCACACCCTCTTCTTGTTGTCTTCAACAACTATGCTTTAGAAGGAAGCCTCCTCGAAGACGTCCGTACTAGCTACGACCCTTCTGATGGTAATGTCTTATCGTTCGGCGTCAAGAGTTCTTACACATCGGGCGATGGTGTTAAGAGCAGCCCTCGCGAAGATTTTTACTCTTGGACATCGCAGTTCTCTAAAGACAAGATATCTGGCACTCCGAAAGAATCCTTTTCTCAAGGCTCTGGCTGGCGTATGTCCGTCATCTTGAACGGTCAGGTCGTCAGTGATCCTACGTTGAAAGCGGCATTGAGAAACGGCGGTATGATATCGGGAAGCTTCACGCAGCGCGACATAAACCGGCTGGCGTCAGATCTTCGTGCTGGTTCGCTATCGTTCACCCCTAAGATTCTTCGTGAGGAGAACATCAGCGCAGACCTCGGAAAGCAGGAACGCTCGAAGGGTATCTATGCTGCCGCTATAGGCCTTGCTCTTGTCATCGCAGCGATGGTAGGAGTATATAGCTTCTTCGGCATCGTAGCGTCTTGTGCTGTCTTGTTCAACCTCCTTATCATGTGGGGAGTTTTGCAGAACCTCGACGCCGCCCTTACCCTTCCTGGCATCGCCGGCATCATCCTTACTATCGGTATGGCTGTCGACGCCAATGTTCTTGTCTTCGAACGCATCCGCGAGGAGTTCTCGGTATCGGGGAAGCTTGCTTCTGCTGTACAGAAAGGCTATGAGAAAGCTTTCAGCGCCATCGTTGACTCCAACATCACCACGATAATCGCGGCATTGATCTTGATACAATTCGATTCTGGTCCTATCAAGGGTTTTGCTATAACGCTGATAATCGGTATTGCATCTTCTATGTTCACAGCGTTGTTTGTTACGCGATATTTCTTTACGGGATGGCTTGAGAAGAGCAAAGAAAAGATTCTCAATATGCGTCATCTTATCACGGCGACGAAGATCGACTTCATAAAACTTTCTCGCACGGTTGTCATCGCCCTCCTTGCTGTCATCGTAATAGGCGGAAGTCTTTTGGTGTCGCAACGACATTCTATCATGGGAATGGACTTCACTGGGGGCTATGCCCTCAACGTAAGTGCTGAAGAGAGCATCGAAGGCGGATATCGTGCTACTGCTACGAAAGCCCTAATCGACAGCGGTCTTTCTGTTGGAGAGTTCCAGGTTCGTGAGCTCAACAAGCCCACGCATCTGCGTATACAGCTCGGGATGAATATGGAGCTGCAAGGCAATCCTTTCCATGGCATGTCGGAAGAAAACACCGATGGGACTTTCTCTTACAACTACGAGAGAAACCCAAGGATAGCATGGGTAGTCAATGCTCTCGAAGAAGGAGGCCTTGTCCTCGATGTCGATACTATGTCTGACCTCGATCAGCACTGGAATTCCATGAGCGGACAGCTTTCCGATACCATGATGAACAACGCCTTTATGGGCCTTGGCTTCGCATTAATATGCATCTTGATATATATAACCCTTAGATTCGAGTTCAAATATGCTGTTAGTGCTATAGTATGTCTTATCCATGACGTCTTTATCACTCTTGGTATCGTCGCGATACTATATAAAATGGGTGTTGCGATACAGATCGACCTCATCATCATCGGCGCAATAATGACGATAATAGGGTATTCCCTAAACGACACCATCATCATCTTCGACAGGATCCGTGAAGACATCAGGATCTTCAAGAAGCTGACGTTCCCGGAACTTATCAACCATGCGTTGAACGTGACGTTGAGCCGTACCTTGATGACTTCACTGACGACGTTGCTTGTCCTCGTTGCTCTCGTAGTCTTCGGTGGCAGCGGGATCTTCGACTTCGCGCTCGTCATGGCTATCGGTGTTGTCTTCGGAACGCTGTCGTCGTTGTTCGTTGCTTCGCCGATAATGTTATATTTCCACAACCGCGAGAAATAATGATCAATGACCAGTTATCAGTGACCAGTTATCAGTTATCAGTTATCGATGATAATTGGTTATTGATAATTGATCATTGATTCGTTATGATGGGGGAAACATAAGGAAAAACATGTCACCCCGCGAATTTGAAAATTTATGGATATATCCTACTATAAATTCTGAGTGGACAGAAGCTATCACCAAGGAGTTTCGCTTACACCCTGTGATAGCGCAGGTTCTCACCTCTCGGAAGTTCTCCTCTCTTGAGGACATTCACGGCTACCTATATTCCAAGCTCCCCGACCTCCACGATCCTACAATTTTCGCTGACATGGGTAAAGCCGTCAAGCGTGTATGTAAGGCTATCGTCGAAAAAGAAAATATTTTAATCTATGGCGACAACGACGTCGATGGGATGACGGGAACGGCTTTATTGACGGAGTTTTTATCATACCTCGGCGCCAATGTATTTTTCTTTGTCCCTGACAGCGACGCCATCCGTCAAGAGATGATCGTCAATGCTCTAGGCTATGCTCTTAGAACAGAATGTTCTCTTATGATAACCGTCGACTGTGGCATCACTGCCGCTGCCAGCATCGACACTATCGCCGAGCACAACATCGACGTCATCATCACCGACCACCACGAGCCCACCAACAAGATCCCCAACTGTGTTGCGACGTTGAACCCCAAGCTTCTCAACAGTAAATACCCTAACAAAGAGCTTACTGGCGTCGGCGTTGCCTTCAAGCTCGCCCATGGCGTAACAAACAGCCTTGTCGCTGCTGGCGCTATCGGCAAGCGTCGTGTCGACCTCAAGCAATACCTCGACCTCGTTGCTCTTGGTACGATATCAGATATGGGAGCGCTCATCGGCGAGAATAGGATCCTTGTAAGATATGGTATCAAGCAGATAAACAAAGGCATACGCGTAGGCCTTACTAAACTTTTCGAGGTGTGTGGCCTTAACATCACAGAAACCTCTTCTAACGACATCGCTTCTAAAGTAACACCGCGTCTTAACAGTCTCGGCAGGATCGCCGACCCTCGCAAGGGCGTGGAGCTTCTCCTTATGCGCGAGAACACTCCAGACGCCGAAGCACACAATATGGCGTTAGACTTCGACGTTCTCAACACCGAGCGTCAGAAGATCGAGCGTCTCGTCCAGGAAGAGGCAGAGGCCATGCTCCTCGGGGACCCTAAGATTTTCGATGACAAAGCTATAGTCCTTTATTCTAAAAACTGGCATCCCGGTGTTATCGCCATCTCTACGACTAGGATAACGAAACAATACAATCGTCCTACTGTGATGATAACGGTGAAGAACGGCATCGGCAAGGGATCAATACGTTCTATACAAGAGTTCCCTCTTCTTGACGCTCTGAAGGAGTCGTCAGACCTACTTCTTAGCTTCGGTGGCCACAACTATGCTGCTGGCATCACCATCAAAGAGGAGAACATTGCGAAGTTCAAAAAGAATTTCCTCGTCGCTGCTAATAAGGTTTTAAAAGACCACGATGTCACTTCGAAGCTCCACATCGATGCTCCTATAACCTTCAAAGATCTAACTTTCGACTTTATGGACTCTCTATCACTTCTTTCTCCTTATGGCAACGGAAATCCTCAGCCTATCCTATATTGCGACGCCAAACAGGTATGGTTTCCTAAGGTCATCTCCAAGAAGCATCTTAAGTTTTATTTGTCGCAAGACGACCGCACTCTCGAGGGTATTGCTTTCGGCATGGCGGACCGTGCGGAGAGTCTCAGAAAGAAAGGCCTTCTCCTGCGCATTGCCTTCACCCCTCAGATCAACACGTTCCATAATAAGTCGAGCATACAGCTACTCATCCGCGACTTCAAAATTTTGAATGAATAATACCAATCCCGTATTGAAAATGCATAAATTCATCTCCATCTTTTTGCGCAGAGCATTGCGCTCGATCTTGCTAACACACAAATGTTTGCCGCGATCTCCGCGCAGAGTTCTACACAAAAATCTTGAAGCTAATTCATGCCTTTTCAACACGGGATTGGTATAATCCATGAAATATATCTTTATAGCTTTAGTAAAACTATACCAGCTGACGTTGCGTCCTTTTCTTGGGGAAAACTGCAGGTTCTACCCATCGTGCTCAGAATACTCTCAGGAGGCGATAAAGAAACACGGAGTATTCCGTGGGTCGTGGCTAACAATAAAGCGTATCGTGAAATGTGGCCCGTGGCATCCTGGAGGCCATGATCCTGTACCGTGAATCAGTGACCAGTTATCAGTGACCAGTGACCAATGTCAGAGAAAAAATAACTTTCTATTGTTCAATGCTAAATGCTCAATATTATCTCGAAGATTTTATGTTGTTATTTTTTTCGCCATCTTTAAACAAGATCTTTTTGCGAAAGGAATTCCACACATCTTCCACAATATCTTCGAGGTCATCATCAGAAAGTTTCAGGTCGTAGTTTTCGGAATGCTTCTTCACATATTTTTTTAGCCCTTCTTTGTCATCGCCTTCAGAAGGTTTTTTATCTTTATTTTCGTCTTCCATCATTATTTCCCTGTGATAAGTTTCATTCCTGGCATTATGACATCATCGTCGAGGCCGTTAAGTTTTTTTATTGTAGTGACGTCAGTTTCGAACTTCCGTGCTATCTTCCACAAGCTATCGCCGGACTCTACAGTATAGAACGTCTCTTCATATTCTTGCCCTTGCTGTTCTTCTTCTATTACGACATCATATTTTTCTTCTACCAAAATTTCCTCTGCTATAGCGACTTCTTTCACGATTTCTTTTGCGGCGTCTTCTTCTGCTGTAGCTTCTTCTATGGCATCTTCTGTTTTTTCTTCTATAGCTTCTTCTATAGCATTTTCTTCTGTGACATCATCGACGTCGGCGATATCTTCGCCGTTCCATATTCTAAGGCGTCGTTGTGCTTTATTTTTAACTCCGTCGCTTCTTGGGCTATCGTTCAGCGCATTGACTAAGGCCCATGCCAATCCATCTTTATTTTTAAGGATATCGAGCATCATCATAGCGTGCTCATCGTCGATCTTTTCTACGACGAATTCAGCGTCGGTAGCAAGGAGAACTTCTGCAGCATCGACAGATTCGCATTCTATATAATCGAGGAGGAAGAGTCTTCTTCTATTGTCGGAAAGGTCGGGGTTATTGCGTTGTTCTTCGCCGAAATCTTTTATCATCTCCCACGTTCCTGTAGCGATAATATTGAGGACTCTTTCTTTTGAAACGCGGACTTCTGCTTTTGAGAACATCTTTTCTATTGCCATGAATTCTTCTCTACGAGAGAAGGCTTCCATGTTCTCGCTTTTCATCCCTGTAGATGCTTTTTTCATGGCGAAGAAAAGACCTTTAGTCGTCTGTGGCCAGCGTTCTGCTCGCAAGAAACCAAGGGTCTTTCTAAAGTGCATATCCCTAAGTCCTGGGAACAGCACTACTGCCTCTTTAATACCTTCTTCGTTTAATAGCGTCACTGTTCTGTGCTGTTTAGGGTTGCCGCCGAGGGCTCTCTCTATATCGATATCATGGTATTTCACTAAACATCCAAGGGCGAGGTCCCTTTTTGTATATCCGTAGTCGACGAGGGTGTCATCGCGAAGTTTTTTTATAAGCTGCTCGTACGGAAGGACTTTGAAGGCTTCGAGGACTTCAACATTATTCTTCTCATCGGCGAAAAGAGCATGTCGGATATTAGAAAGAGATACGGTTTCGTACAGCGTACCATTGTCTATACTCGACGATATTACCATAGCGCCAAAGATGATGTTGAAGGCGGCGCTGAGAATGATACAGCACAATAATTTTTTTGTAAGAGCATTCTGCCGTGAAAATGCTGCGCGCCACTTCTTTAATAAAGCCATTACCTATCCCCTTTGTTTTTACACAACCGTACACAATATCCTCTTTTTCGTACAGCAGATGATTTCAGTGACCAGTGAAATGCGGCTACGCCGCATAGTTCAGGGTTCGGAGTAGGATTTTTCTACCAAGGAGCCACGGAGTGCACGGGTCCAGTTCACCAACATAGGTAACACTTTAGTTCACCAATTACCGTTTACAGTTCACCGTTTAGAAATTGGGGGTTCGGGGGTATCCCCCGACAATATTTTTTCTTTTAAACTTTTGTTCTCCGTGACCTCCGTGGCTCCGTGGTAGTATGTTCCTATACGCTAAACGCCAACCCTATCCGCTATAAAAAGCATTGTTTATAATGTTCAGTATCCAATTAGATTTATGTCTTTATACAATATGTGATGTATGGTATATACTATGTGATAAATTCAGATAATTTGAGGAAGTGCTATGAAAGTACCATTATCGTGGCTTAAAAAATATGTAGAGATCGACAAAACTCCTGAAGACATCGCAGATATCCTTACTATGGCAGGCCTTGAAGTCGACGCCATCGAAGAGTATCTTCCCGGTTTTTCTGGTGTCGTCGTTGCTGAGGTCCTTGACACCACGTCGCATCCCGATGCCGACAATCTTTGTATCGCGCGCGTCTTCGACGGCAGTGAAGAATATAGTGTCGTCTGTGGGGCGTCAAATTGCCGAAAAGGCCTACGTGTTGCTTTTGCTGCTATTGGCGCTGTCCTTGCCGGCCCTGACAACAAGGCGTTCAAGATCAAGAAATCTAAGATCCGCGGCGTAGAGTCTATGGGGATGTTATGTTCCGAAGAAGAGCTTTCTCTTGCCGACAGCGCCGAAGGCATCATGGAGCTTCCTAAAGAGTTTTCTGTAGGAGAGAATCTCGGCGAAGAGCTCGGAGATACTATCTTCGATATATCGCTGACGCCGAACCTCGGTCACTGTCTTAGCATCATAGGCGTCGCCCGTGAGGTTGCGGCATTGACAGGGAAATCCATCAAACACCCTGAATATTCCTTCGTAGAGGCTTCCGAAGGCGCTATCGTCGATGATGCTTCCGTCATCGTCGAAGACGCAGGCCTGTGTCCACGTTATTGCTGCCGTGTAATCAAAGGCGTCAAGGTCGGACCTTCACCGTTGTGGCTGCAGAACAAACTCGTCCACTGCGGCTTCAAGAGCATCAACAACATCGTCGATGCTACGAACTATGTTCTCATGGAATATGGCCATCCTCTTCACGCCTTCGACTACCACAACCTCTCCGGTGGTGCTATCATCGTAAAGACTGCTAACGAAGGAGATAAATTCGTCACCCTAGATGGTGAAGAATGCATCCTCCATGAAGGCGCTCTTATGATATGTGACGGCAAAGACCCTGTTGCCATCGCCGGCGTTATGGGCGGCGAGAATTCCGCTGTTTCTGCCGACACCGTCGACCTCCTTATTGAGTCGGCATATTTCTGTCCCAAGACGGTACGGAAGACGAGTCGCCTTCTAGGTATCGCTACGGAATCTTCGAAACGCTTCGAACGTGGCATCGACCCCAACAATGTCCCTGTCGCTCTCGAGAGGGTTACTGCCCTCATCGTCGAGGTCGCCGGTGGCGACGTTGTCCCTGGCATCATCGACGCCAAGGAGTCCCCTTTCGTCGAGGCCGTGATACCTTGTAGGGTTTCGAGGATAAACAAACTTCTTGGCACAAAGCTTGCTGTCAGCGAGATACAGACGATCTTCGACAGCCTACAGTTTTCCACTACGTGGGATGGTGTCGACACCTTCGACGTCGCCGTTCCGACGTATCGCAATGACATCACCGCGGAGATCGACCTTGTCGAAGAGGTTGCTAGGATATACGGCTACAACAACATCACGACGTCTTCGCTGTCATATATGTCTTCGAAGCTCCCCGATGCTCCTATCTTCTCCTTCGAAAATATCGTCAGGGAACGTCTTCTCGGCGAAGGCCTTCAGGAATTTATTTCCTGCGACCTGATAAGCCCTGAGCTTGCCTCCCTTTCCGAAGGCAATGGCGTCGCTGCAGAATCCCTTGTCAAAATCCTCAATCCTACCTCAGTGGAGCAGTCGGTATTGCGTGCTTCTATGATGCCTGGGATGTTACAGCTTATAAGCCATAACGTCGACCACGGCACTAAAGACGTTACAGGCTTTGAAATCGGAAGGATACACCTCAAAGAAGAAAAGGGCTACCGCGAGCATTCTATCGCTGCCATTGTAATGACGGGGAAAACCTCTCCTGAACACTGGGGCGCTTCGTCCAATGACGATGCTGATTTCTACGACATAAAAGGTGTCGTCGAGAATGTCATCGCCAATGCTGGTATTGAAGAAGTATCTTTTGTCGCTTCGAATTTCGCGAACTTCCACCCTGGACGCCAGGCTATCATCACCATCGGAGATGTTGAGCTCGGTATCGTTGGTGAAGTGCATCCTACGATACAGAAAGCATTCGGCATCCCACAGCGTATTATGTTTTCGGAGATAAACCTTCACAATCTCTTCTCTAAACGTGTTGCTCTGAAAAAGTTCCGTGAAATTCCACAGTTTCCTGGGTCGGAACGCGACTGGACGGTGACCCTCAAAGAAGAAGCTTCTGTTGCAGACGTCATCGCAGCGATACGCTCTACGCCTTCGAAGCTCCTCGAAAACGTTGGTGTTATAGCGGTATATCGTAGTGAAACCATAGGAAAAGGGCTAAAGAACGTGACTTTCAGCTTCTTATACCGCGACAAAAAGAAAACCATCGCCGCGAAGAATGTCGATAGAGACCATACAAGGATTATCGACAACGCTGTTGACGTCCTTAAAAAAAATAGTATTATATAATTAATGTTGATTATTGTTGACGTTCAAAGCTCGTTTTATTAGAGTTGTCAGTATGTAATAACAATAAAACTATGAGAATTTTGATATGAAAAAATTTCTTTCTATACTTTCAATTATTGCTGTATCTCTTACCGTTGTAAGTTGCAGTGGAACGAAATCTACAAAAGAAATCGTCAAAGAGACATATGTCCATCAATATGGTTTATCCGTCTCTAAAAACGATTGGGCCTCCCGCGGAAGCAATGGGCAGGTCATCTCCACGATGAAAAGTGGCGTTGTCGTCACCAAGGACTACCGTAAGGGCATCCTTCATGGGGCTGTGACATACTCGTTCCCTTATAGCAAAACAATTTCAAAGACTCTTACATACGTCCGTGGAGACCTTATCGAGAAGGTAGAACATCTTTCTTCTGGCATGCCTTCGAAGAAATACGAGTTCTTTAGCGATGACACTGTCAAGATAACGACGTGGTACATGGCAGGGACGCCACAACATATCGAGATATACCAAGAAAGCGCCCTTCTTTCTGGAGAATATTTCTCTAACGACAACGAGCGCGTCTCTAATGTTGATAATGGCAATGGCATACGCACCAACTATGATGTACACCATCTTCTCGTTTCTCGCGACATCATCGAGAACGGCGTTATGATGGTAAAAACGGAATACTACCCCAACAGCGAGCCGCAGGCAATAACACCTTTCGTCGACGGACGTCCTAATGGCGAAAAGAAAACTTTCAACATCGGCGGGTCACCAAACACTCTAGAACAGTGGGTCAATGGCAAACAAGAAGGGATAACGACGCTATTCAACAACGGTGGCATCTTTTCTAAGACGCCATACATCAGCAATACAAAACACGGTGTAGAGCATCGCTATCAAGATGGCAACGTCGTAGAGGCAATAACATGGGACAAGGGTCTGCGACATGGTCCTACATACCACTATATCGCCGACACCGTCTCAACAGATTGGTACTACCAAAACAAACTCGTCAGCAAGCTATATTATGAAGAGCAGCTGATAAACTTCTAAGCTTTTTTGATCTTTGTATCGATAAAAAAGCAGATCATTATGATCTGCTTTTTTTATTGTTGTGACCGTATATCACACTTTTGCTTAAGGTGAAGGTATTCCTTTGTTCCCTTCAGGAAGGCGTACTACAAAACGGTTACCTTTATCAACTTCCCTAAGAACCTCTTCAAGAGCGCTTGGGCTACAACCACAGTAACTAACTTCTACGTGAATCGATCCATCCTTAAGAAAACCATATAAGTTATCGCTCATTCCAAACATAGCACGAAAAATCATATTAGCTGTAACGTCTTCACGTTTAAACATCTCAGTCGCAAATTCCCCCATAGAAGAATACGTCTCCTTTAGAGGTGTTATCCCAAAGTCTTCAAGAGTCTTTTCTTTATATTCAGTGCTTACATCGCATAACATACGTTATCTCCTAGCGTATTAGAAATTTAAACCATCGATAATGCAATATTATTGTTAAAAACACAAGTTTTAGTCCCGAAACTTTTTTTTGGCATGGCACTTGCATATATTACTTCCAAGAAACAAAAACAATGTCATCAGGAGGTAATTATGTTACTCAACAAAGATCTTTTAACAAGAATAGCGCATTTAGAATCAGTAAACGACCAGCTTCTTACGGAGTTGAGTTACATCGACACGCAACTTAAGCTTGTCGGCTTCCCTGAGGGTCTTGAGACGGTGAAGGTTGCTGCTGCTGAGATCATCGAAGAGCAGCGTTCTTACAGCGAAGAAGACGACATTGCTATGTAACTGACTTCGTCAGAGCTCAGAATTCGGAAACAGGGCCCAGTAGATATATTTACTGGGCTTCTTTTAACCCATGGTTGCGACCTATTTTTTCAGTGTTGCTACGAATCCGCCGTCGGCTCCGTCAGCGGAAGACAGTATCGTTTTATTCTTGCGAAATAGTATGGAGGTCTTCAAAATAAGATTTAGTCGCTTATGCTTAGATACAACCTGCTCTAGATAACCTCTCAAGGTTGAGTAAAGCATAACTATCTCTAAAATCACCTCTCTTGATTGCTTTTCTATACCAGCTGGCAGCTTCTGCATAGTTTGAAACAGACTTTTGCTCTTTTATTTTAATACGACCAATATGACCTTGTTCATATAAAATCCCAAGGTTATTCATTGCTTCTGGGAGACCTTTTGCGGCAGCTTTTTCATACCATTCGGCAGCTTCTGCATAATTTGGAACAGGATCTTGCCCTTCTCTTTCAATACAACCAATATGACCTTGTTCATATAAAATCCCAAGGTTATCCATTGCTTCTGGGAGACCTTTTGCGGCTGCGGCTCTAAACAACGTGGCAGCTTCTGCATAGTTTGAAACAGACTTTTGCTCTTTTATTTTAATACGACCAATATGACCTTGTTCATATAAAATCCCAAGG
>JABHNK010000037.1 GCA_018694295.1 Waddliaceae bacterium | reverse complement strand
GCAGTGCTTTCCTTTTGCTTTGCAGTGACCGCCGTAGATACTGTTTTTCCTTCCAGCGCCTTCGCTGTCGTAGCCTTCATGCTTTCTGGCAGCTTGAAAGACCCAGCGCCTGATATGATATTGTCCGGCATCTTGCTACTCCTTTACACCTTTGTGGCTTCTTGTAACTTTTCAGTCCATTCTTTAGCGCATTCTACAAAATTTCCAAGGATGTTTTTGAAGCTTTCTAAATCCAAGGTTTCGGGATTTTCATTATAGCACATAAAAATTCTGTTGGTAGCTTCGTCGTACATAAGAGTGGCGCCTCTGGTTTCTATCCAGAACATGTTTCCGGCGAGCGCCGCTTTTAGAACGCTTTCATTATGGACGCTATCGCCTTCGCATACTACCGCCGAAATGTACAACTTGTTATCTAATTCAGAAGCCTCGAGCGTAATAACACAGTCGTCGATGGTTATATAGCATATACCATTGTCGTTGAAGTTCGGAGCTTCTACTCCTATCTCCGACGAAAAGCTTCCTACAACTTCTTTGATATTACTATGTACTCCCATATCCCTCTCCTTATAGATGTTATGCTGATATAATCAATATACCTACCATTATTTTTAATGCAACAGCGTTTTTTCTCTGTGCCCTCCATAGCTCTGTGGTGAAAATCTCCTATTCCGAACTTCGAACTTCAAGTGTTCTTTTCATAATTTCGAGAGCTTTGGGTTTGTGGTCACGCGATGCTGTAAGGGCGAGAACATTGGAGAGATGAATATAAGCGTTTTTATAGTCTTGGCGGCTGAAGTATATCGTGGAGAGGTAGTATTCTACGGTAGGGTCGCCACTATCGAGAGCATGGTATTTCTGTAGCGATTGTAGCGCCTCTTTTTCTCTGCTGAGCTGTAGCCATGTTATCGCTAGGGCGAGGTGTCCAGCGCGGAACTTCGGGTAAAGCTCAAGGATATCATGTAGTTTCTCCTGCTTTTCGAAGATGGAAACCCTTGTCTCGTCGGTATGGGTGAAAAGCATGGCGATGCCGTCGATGTCAACGTTGCCGTCGAGGTATTCGTCGGCGATGGTGTCGCGACAGACGAGATCGTCGGGGGTGACATCATGGACGGCTTTTAGTATCTTCTTGCCTTTGTTTTTGTCGCCGGTAGCGATAAAGGCATAGGCGAGGAATTCTTGCGCTATGGTGTCGTTAGGAAGGTACGGAACGGCTTTCTGGTACGACGCCAAGGCCTTGTCGTAGTCGCCACCCTGCCACCATACCGATGCTTGGTTGTAGTGTGCAAGGCCGATGACTTCTTTGTATGAACGCTCCTGCAGAGAGCGAGTGTTGATGCCTAGGTATGATTCTGTGGGGATGTCGATGCCTCGCGCTGTTGTCTCGATGTTTGTGAAGGTGCCGTCATCATGGCGGTATCGTAGGAATATATGTCCTGGAGGCGTCACGACTTCAAGGTCAAGGCCAAGGCGTTGTGCTATACAGAGGTATAATGTGCTGACGCCGAGGCATACACCACGACGGGAATCCAACACTGAAGGCAGGAACGTGTAGTAGTCGATATCTTGGCGGTATAGAGACTCCGGAGGGAAGCGGAAGCGCATGGTTTCGAAGACGAAACGTGAAATTGCGCGTATAATATCTTCTGGAGGTGCTTCGTCGGAGAGGCCGGCAAGGATTTCTAACGACATAATATCGAGAAGAGCTTCGTAGCGGGAGATCTCTTCGACGTCATCATCGCCATAGTAGCTAAGAAGAAGGGCGCGGGCAATGTCGATGTCGGTATCATCAAGAGATAGCACTTCTTCTTCTGTGGCGGCATTATATCCGGGAAGATGGCGGTTTTTCAGACGCGAAGCGATATTCGATATCGCCAAACATTCGTCGTCGGTGAAAGGCGTAGTCGTTGTGGTGCCTCCAGGGACGGTGATGAGCGACACCATAGTATTTATAGCGTTTGAAGGCAGGGGAGTCGTTATTGTTGTGCTGCCGTCGTAGCTGTTGCCGCCGAGGAGGTGTATGGCGTCGTCGTAGGCATCACGACCTTGTGGGGTGTCGGGATATAGCTTGTAGAAGGCAAGATGTTGTGATATCGAAGACGGGTCGAGGCCATGGTATAGGGCGTCGAGCTGCTGCGGTGTCTTCGTCACAACGTCGCTAGCGACGAGGGCCGTAGCAGACAAAATACATGCCGATAGTATGGCGAGGAACGTCTTCATAGCCCGAAGAGTTTGTTCTCTGAGGCTTTGCTGCTGTCGCCAAGAAGGTCGGGAGAGATGATCCCCGACCCAAGAGCTTCGGCCCATTTGCGTGATTTTTCTGTGAAGCTGTCGATGTATTCCTTAATAACAGCGCCGGAGAGCGTGGCTTCGATGTATTCGAATAACATAAGGCTTTCCTTGACATCGCTATATGCGAAGATTCCATACAACGGAGGCGTGGCATTGTTGGCGATAAGGGCTTTCTCAAGGACCGTCGTCTTGAAAGCTCCAGGGGACAATTTTCCAAGTACAGTAAAAACAAGAAGGCGCCCTTTGGTTTTGTCGAACTCTATCTGCACCTGCGTGTCGTCGGGGAACTCAATAAGACAGTTGCCCAACTTGTCAGGAGATAGAGGGATGTTCAGCGCCATCCCAAGATTTTTCAGTATCATCTCAAAAGATTCCATCGCTTCTTCCTTTTTTTTTGTTACTCATATTCGCTGGTGTCGATATCCCAGAAACCTGAGCCTTCTTCTTTCTCATCTTCCTCATCTTCTTCTTCATCTTCCTCGTCTTCGTCGAATTCAAGGAAGTCGTATTCTTCTTCTTCGGCTTCGAGCTCTTCGAGGTCGTCTTCGAGTTCTTCTAAGGTGTCGAGGATAGCGTCGTAGATTTCATCGCGATGTTCTAGCGTCTCGAAGATCCTCTCAGGGTCCATGTCTTTTATCATCAAACGAAACTGTGTGAATAGGAAGATCTTAGTGCGTATGTCGTCTTTGGCGATGCCGAGGTCGTCGGAGATCTTGAGTATACGCTCTACAGTAGGATAGCGTTCCTTTGCTAGTTCCAAAAAAATCTTGGCGTAGCTTTTAACAGTAAGCTGTTCGGGCATCGGCATAGTATGTTCTCCTTATGCTTCTTGTGTGGTGCTAGAAAGCCCTTTGTAATATTCTTTCACGCTTTCGTGGTTGCTAAAAGTGTTGCGCATAACATTCGACAGAGCTTGTAAGTCTTTTGAGGCAGTGGTCAGATCATGGAGTTCCCCAGGTTCAATTTCCGCCCCGCCGGCATTAAGCTCAGTGCCTATGCCATTAAAAAGGAAGGCGAGCACGGCATGGAAGTCTTTTCCCTCTTCGGTATCAAGAGATGGTGCTAGTTTATTAAAAAGAGAATGTACGTCTTCTCGTTCATTAGTTATGTATTTGAAAAACACCCCACGTAATTCAGCAGAAGAGCCACCTTCATTTTCCCAGATTTTTGCGAAGATGTTTTCTCCGGTCTGAACAACTTTGTTGTATTCGTTGTCGAAAGAGTCTAAAGCCTCTCCGACATCTTTGGAGATATTAGACTGTACTTCAGCTCCTACATCTTCGGTGATATCGGGAGCTTGGAGCATGTCAGCGAGCTTTTCAAGAGCTGCCATGTGAAGGCTTGGGTCGTTGGGAAGAATCTCTTTGATCATAGACAGGACGCTCTTCGCTTTGGAAGGGTCTGCTGTGAGGAGCTTTACCATGCCTTTTAATTTTTCAATGTCACCGGGAGTAAGCAGCTCGCCATAGCCCCTCTTTCCGCGCTCGCCAGTTCCTTTAGACTTCTCGACAGCTTTGACTCTTTTGGCTTCGGCTTTCTTCGCCTCAGGGCTTTCTTCTGCATCGTTTTCGCCTTCGGTAGCAGCAGCTTTCTTACGGAATCTCACCGCCTTTCTTATGAAACTGCGGACTAGATTTCCGGCGCCGCTGGAGGCTGCCATCGCCGCAGATTCATTGCTGTCAACTTGCGCTATTTCTTTAGCAGCGGTCTCTTTAGCGCCGATATTTCCAACGTTAAGTTTTACGGAGTTTGCCTCTATCCCTATTTTAGGTCCGTCTGCCATAACAATTCACTTCCTTCTAGTTATGAGATCTGTATCCTGCCAAGAGGCTGGATGCTTATCTCGGGGATTATCTCTTGATATGACACAACAGAGACGTTGGAGAACTCCATCTCGATGAGTTTCCTGACAAAACGACGTACGTCGATGGCAGTAAGAAGTACCGAAGGTTGCCCGCCAGGAGGCGGCGGCGTTATCGTGCTTCTGATGCTCTGTAGGATGAGCTGTACGGAGTCGGGGTCGAGGGCGAGGTACGACCCTGCTGACGTCTGTTTTATCGCGCCACGAACCATGTCTTCGAT
This sequence comes from Waddliaceae bacterium, assembly GCA_018694295.1. NCBI lineage: Bacteria > Pseudomonadati > Chlamydiota > Chlamydiia > Parachlamydiales > Waddliaceae > Waddliaceae bacterium. Next base: position 1,060 of record JABHNK010000037.1, on the reverse strand, counting down.
CTCTGGGTCTAGGATATATACCGATAACACCGACTGCCCAAGAGAGTATTTGTAGCTGATATATCTCTTCAAAGAAGAACGTACATATTCCGTCAAAAGTACGGTATCTTTCTCCGACTGCCCCCATTCGCTTAAAGCCTCCATAACAGTACGCAGGTCTTTTACGGAGATCTGCTCCTGGATGAGACGCTTGAAGATGTCAGTAAGCTTCTGCAGAGGGATAAGCCTCGTAACCTCTTTGATGAGGTCGGGGAACGACTTCTCCATAAATTCTAACATGGACTTCACCTCTTGGATGCCGACGAACTCGTTGGCATAGTTCCTGAAGAAGAACGATAGGTGTAAGACGACAACCTCTAGAGGCGCCCAGAACTTTATCCCTGCCTTTTTAAGAAGCTCGGTATATTGGTCTTCGACCCACAACGTCGGCATGTTTAAAACGTTTTTATACGACGTAAAAGGTATCTGAAAACGCTTGAGATTGTCTTCGGTCTCATTGGTGAGAACATGGCCAGGAAGGATGCGACCCTTGACGATAGGGACCTCGTTGAGGTGTATGGAATATTCGGGCTCTTCGAGGGCGGGAGACTCGATACGTACATGGACGCCGGGAAAGCGTACCCCCATATCGTTATACAGCGCCTGACGCATCTTCGGAATCATAAGGTCTATGAAGCTCTGACCCTTCTCAGATTCTTTGACCTTCTCGGAGAGAAAGTGTCCGGTCTCGAGGACGACAGGAAGGGTTAAAGCATAGTTGTCGATGCCTCCGCCAGTGACGACAGCGTGTCCGGGGATATCGGTGTCGACGGTAGGGTCTTCGGCGGTGGCTGAAGATACTGAAGCATGACCTCCGGCACGATGTAGACGTTTTTTCGTCTTCGATGCTGACCATAGAGCATATGATATTACTCCGAGGATGGCAGCAAGGACCATGAATGCCATCGTCGGGAATCCTGGGATTATACCCATCAGAACCAATACCCCAGAGGCGATAAGCAGAGCCTTAGGCTGTGCCATTACCTGCGACGAAATGTCTTTACCAAGGTTGGAGCCTTCT
>JABHNK010000036.1 GCA_018694295.1 Waddliaceae bacterium | reverse complement strand
TCCGGTGACAGCTATAGTTCCTTCTGTAGAATGGAGTGTTATAGCTCCTCCGGCTCTTCCTATGCCTGTCGATGTGCCACCGTTTGTTGTTATTGTAGCAAAAGAGATGTTTCCCACCGTCTCGGCGATATTCACGGCGCCACCGGCGGTTTCTGCTTTTCCTGTCGTTGTCACTGCTCCTGTGAATGTCGTCGTTCCTGCTCCTGCTGTTTGCGTCAACGATGCCGCTGTAAAGGCTAAGTCTGCTGTCACATTTCCTGCGCTTGTTATTGTCACGGCACCGAGCTCTTTACTGCCGCCACCGACGATTCCTGTGAAGACAACATTACCCGTCCCTGCTGTTATTCCTAGCGTCTCAGTATATGCCGTCGTCGCTCTCAACGTGTCGGAGAACGTCGCTATTCCTGCTGTTGCTCCAGTGTCGACTGTGATATTAGTGCCAAGGACTGTAGCGCTCGCGCATGTTATTGCGCCGCCGGAGCCTTGCGTCCCTGTGGCGCCTCCTGCGCCACCAGCAGCGGTGATGTTACCACCCAATGTAGTTATCGCATCAGTCGAGGTAAGTGACACATTTCCTGCAGCGCCACCATTTCCTGCCAGGTATCCTGTGCCACCAGAGGTTGTAATTGCCGCTACGGTGATGTTGTCGGTGCCGTCGGTTGTCAATGTCACGTCGCCACCTGAGCCACCGAAGGTGCTTATTGTTGTTGCCGCGCTGCCTATAGTGCTTATTGTTCCGGCAACTGCTATAGTTCCCGTTGTTGAATGCAGCGTTACGTCACCACCACCCTTTCCTGACCCTGTCGCTGTACCACCGTGTGCTTTTATTGTGCTACCAAAAACGATATTACCTACTGTTGCGGCGATATTCACGTCGCCACCATTGACGCCTGCTGTTCCTGTCGTTGTCACTGCTCCTGTGAATGTCGTCGTTCCTGCTCCTGCTGTTTGCGTCAAAGATTTCGACGTAAAGGCTAAGTCTGCTGCAACGTTTGTTGCTGAGGCGATGGTCACCGTTGAAAGCGGTGTGGTGTCGCCAACAGCGCCTGTGAAGGTGATATTTCCTGTTCCTGCCGTCAATGATAAATTCTTGTTGCCGTCGATGGTCTGGTCGAAGACGATATTTCCCGCTGTCGTTCCTGTTGTTATTGCTACGCTGCCTGTAGCTAAAGTTACGGGGTCGTCGAAATTTATCGTTGCTCCTGCTCCTGCTGTTCCTGAGCCGTTTTTTGTTCCGCCTACTGCTGTGAAGTCAGAACCGTTCAAGGTGATGACGTTGTTGTTGCCTGTCGTCACTGTTATTGTTCCTGCTGCGCCGCCGTCGCCATTACCTCCGCTGGAATTCCCTCCTGTTGTCGTTATATCGCCCGTTATCCCTATAACACCGTTAGCCGTGTCTATTGTCACAGCTCCTCCTGCCGATCCTGTTCCTGCGCTGTTATTTGCTCCTGTCGTTACTATGGTACCGAGGAGCGCTGCTGTTCCTGTTCCTGTAACGTTGATATCTACAATTCCTGATGCTATGGTGCTGTCAACGGCTGCTGATGTTCTTATTGTTTTTAACGTCGCCAGATCAAGCGATGCTCCTGTCGCAACAAAGCTCCCGCCCCGGGTCGTTATGCTGTCATTTATATCGATATCATCAGTTGCCGTAAGTGCTACATTGAGAAGGCCTGTGGTAGAGATTATTTCGGCGTCAATAACAATATCTTCATCGGCAGTCAATGTAAGCGTCGCCGTACCTCCTGCCGTTTTTGCTATTGACGAGCTAACGGTTATTGTGCCACTGGTGGCAGTGCCGCTGCTTGTTGTATTTATTGTCACGCTTGTCCCTGCATTAAGGGCTGTAATAATAGTGGCTTTATCGAGGGTTGTCGCCGTGTCATCGCTTGTAGGGGTATATGTTATGACGTCGACAGTGATGTTTGCCGTTGCATCGGTTATGGTGATATCTTCGGGGTCGATGAGCCACGTGCCTCCTAGGCCGTTAGTTGCAGAGACATCAGGAACGGTGTTTATTTTCAAAGATTTCTTTCCTGATGTATCAGTGAAGCCGCCATCGCCAACAACGCTACCGCCTTTTGCTTCTATTGTTGCATCGGCGAAAAACAACGCCTGTTGTGGTGAGAACAAGACGATGCTGCCACCATTACCATGGGTTCCTGCATTTGCCGTTGTGATACTGTTTGGCGCTACAAGGCCTAAACGAGAGGCGTTGAGGTTTATCGCTCCGCCATTATTTATTGTAGCATCAGCATGGAGTGCGCCATGTTGTACAATTTTAATGGCTTCTATCGATATATTTCCTCCTGAAGAGTTCTGGCCGACGCCATTGGCCGAGAGTTCTCCTTTTTCGGTATTTATTATGGCGTGTGTTGCATCGAGCGTTATGGTTCCAGCATCAAAGCCTTCTTTACCATCGGTTTGTATTATACCGTTGTTTATTAGCGTACCGCTTGTGTTGGCAAACGTTGTCATGTCGCCGTCTTCGACGATGCCGCACTCTTCTATAAGTCCGTCGTAGTTAACGACCTGCATTATTATGTCGCTGATATGTTGTGTTGGTATGAAGATGGTTCCTGGTTCTGAGTCTTCTGGTGGCGTTGTTATCTCGAAGTTGATGAGGTTTCTGCCGTCGAAGTTGACGGTGAACTGTTCTGCTGATCCGACATGTACTTCGCCGAGGTTGGCGATGATAAGACCGTCATTGGAGACGAGGGGAGCAACGATGACGACGTAGCCGTTATCTGCTATTGTTATCTCTCCCATGTTTATGATAAAGGACAGCTGTTTATATTGATCTTGGGAGAAAATATAATTGCCTTCGAAAAAATCTCCGTCTGAAATGTTCAGGGTTGTCGCAAGAAGTCCAGCAGTATTGATTTTGGAATTATGGCCGAAGAGGATGCCGTTAGGGTTTATTATGAAGATCTGTCCATTGGCGACAAGACTACCCATTATTGCCGAAGGACTCGAGCCTGTTATTTTGTTGAGGGCGATGGCTTCGTCATTGGGTTGCCTATACTGGACTAGTTCATGAGTGGCGATGGAATAATCCTGCCAATTTATTATAGCCTTATCGACATGCTGGTCGATAATCATCGTCTTTCCCTCTTGAGCTATAGCAATATGCTCGGCATCGAAAGAAGGATCTTGAGGCAGGGCCATACAATCTTCGGAGAAAAAAAGAATCCCTCCCAATATACCGATGACCATAATAATACTTCGTTGCATGAAGTTCTTCACTTTCACCATCCTTTGTTTATACATGTAATTGCGATGATCCGCCCTTTGAAGGCCAGTATTATGCAGAATAGATCAGTAAAAGCCCAAGAGCTAGAGCAAGAATGCCCATAAAGCGTATGAAATTCGCTGGCTTCTCCGACCAATATGTTATCAGGGCTTTAAAAGATTGATGACTTATAGCGAAGACCATAAATCCTTTAAGTAGCCCTACTATGGCGAAAAGATATATTACTGAAGGTATCGTAGCACCAGACGCCGCCATAAAAAGAAGGATGCCAATAATTACGTTGATGACCGCAGCAATATAACGACGCTTGCCTTCGATCCAGAAATCTACCATCTTCTTAAGATAATGCGGGCTGAAAATATATACGAAACCACTGGCAACGATAAGAAGGCCCAATATTTTTATAAGTAATGTCATAACTAAACACCTCTATTGATTAGATAATTTGAGAATGCTTTCAATGTAAGCGATAACGTTTTTGAGGTCTATACTTATTTTTTGACAGCGCCAATAATTCTTTCTAATACCACCATAGTTTCTACGTGTGTTGTTTGTGGGAACATATCGTATGCTTTGCATGAAGATATTTTATAGCCACGATGTTTTAACGCTGCGACATCACGTGCTAGCGTTGCAGGCATACACGATATGTATATGATATTTTTCGGCCATGCGTGGTTTATTGCTGCTAGTGTAACGTCGTCGACGCCTGTCCGCGGAGGGTTTATTATGACGAGGTCGGGGTCTTTGGCGAGGAGCTTCTCGGCGACTTTGGAGACGTCACCGCGGAAGAAATAAGCCCCTTTGATGTCGTTGTCTTTGGAGTTCTGTATCGCACGCTTTGTCGCTTCTCTGTTATTTTCTACGCCGGTGACATGCATCCCTTCTTTCGCTAGCATTAGCGTCGATACGCCGATGCCACAATACAAGTCTAGGACGTTCTCAGCATTGCATTCTTTTGCGTTTTTGACGATGTTATTATATATCGTCGCGCTCTGCTCGGGGTGTGTCTGTACGAACGCCGATGCTGAGAACGATATCGTTAGACCTTCGATGTCGTAAGAACAAGAGGTCACTCCATACGACTTTTTGCGCTCCTGAAAATACGCTACAGCGCCGGCGAAGGAGTCGTTCTCCTCCAAAAGGTGTCCCATTACGATGTCGAGGTTTTTTGGGAATTGTTTTTTGAAGTCGAAGGCAAGAACGAAAGCGCCTTGTCCGTTCTTCACGATAGAGACTTTGTCGTAACGGTTGGGCGTTCCTTTTAAGCTATGCAGCATAGCGTGGACGTCTTTTAATAGTGGACCTTTGACGAAAAGGGGACATTCTTCTACAGAGATGACTTCCTTATTATCATAAGATACGAAGCCGCCGCCGAAATTCCCGAGAAGAGAACGTATTGAGAATGTTATGCTGCGGCGGTAGTGCCATGGTGTCGATGATGGTAGACATTTCACAGGCTCTTCGAGGGCTATCTTCCCAATGCGCTCGATGGCGTCGGCGACAAAATGTGCCTTCTGCTCGGTTTGTGACTCGTAGCTAATATGCTGTAGCTGGCAGCCGCCACATATTCCGTAGTATTGGCATGTGGGCTTTGTTCGGCATGACGCAGGAGTTATGACTTCGACGACATCGCCTTCGGCGAAGGACTTTTTCACAGAGGTTATATTCACCTTAACAACATCGCCAGGAGCGGTGAAAGGAACGAAGATGACGAAACCTTCGTGTTTTATTATTCCTTTGCCGCCGAACGCCAAAGACTCTACGGTACCTTCTATTGTCTGATTTTCTTCTATCATTAGTTATCCTGCTATGAAAAGTTTTGTGAATTTAAATTTAGTCCCGTCGAAGAGGCCATTATCGCTGAGCTTTAGCTCGGGGATGACAAGCAATGCCATAAACGACAACGTCATAAAAGGCGCCGTCATGCTACTTCCTAAACTCTTTGCTTTCGCATCGAGCTCAGAGTATTTCTTGGCGACAGCATAGCCATCACCATCGCTCATAATCCCTGCTACCGGTAGCGGTAAGATATCGATATCTTCGCCATCAGCGACGGCAATACCGCCTTCAGAGGATATTACGGCGTTGATGGCAGCGCATAGTTCTTCGTCAGAAGTCCCAACAGCGACGATGTTGTGGGAGTCGTGGGCGACACTCGATGCCATAGCACCGCTTTGTAGCCCGAAGCCTTTAATAAACGCTACAGCGGGAGGCTTGTCGTTATACCTGTTGACGACGGCGATCTTTAGGATGTCATGCTCTACATCAGAAACGACATTGCCCTCGACGATATTAGCATCATAATGACCTTCGCCGGTAATAAGACTTCCGTCAGTAGCTTCGATGACGCGTATCGTCGTGCCTTCGGCAGCGACTTTAAAATCGTCAACACATTTTTCTGTAGCGTTAAAGGCGTTGACACGTTCCGAAGGTTGCGATTCTATAAGCGTAGCGCCTTTGTCGGCGACAAGGACGCCTTTGATATATGTCTGTAGCACAGAAAAGTCTTCGAGGTTGTCGACGACGATGAAGTCGGCAGCGTCGCCTTTGCGAAGTAGACCTACAGGAAGTCCGTAATGTTCTACGGGGGTGACACACGCACAACGCAGCACATCAAAGACATCATAGCCGAGAGAAGCCGAGCATTTTACCATGTCGTTGATATGTCCTTTTACGAGGTCGTCGGGGTGCTTGTCGTCGCTGCAGAACATGACATCGCCAGGAAACTTCTTAAGAAGACCGTGAAGAGCGTCATAATCTTTGGCGGCAGAACCTTCTCTTATGGCGATCTTCATGCCATACAATATCTTCTCGGCGGCTTCTTCATAGGAGACGCATTCGTGGTCGGTGGTTATCCCCGCAGCGATATATCTCTTGGCGTCTTCGCCACGAAGACCAGGAGCATGACCGTCAATAGGGACGCCATATTTCTTTGCTACGGCGATCTTATCCATGACATCGGGCAGTCCTTGTAAGACGCCAGGGAAGTTCATCATCTCGCCGACGAAGCGTAGCTTGTCGTCGCGAAGAAGCGTTTCCATGTCATCGGCGGTGATAGTGCCTCCTGCCGTCTCGAAAGGCGTAGCAGGGACGCATGACGAGGCGCCGAAGAAGAAATTAAAAGGGACGGTTTCACCGTCGGCGACCATATATCGTACGCCTTCGATGCCTAGGACGTTGGCGATCTCATGGGGGTCGGCGACAGCAGCGACGGTGCCATGGACGACAGCAAGGCGTGCGAACTCCGATGGCGTAAGCATAGAGCTTTCGATATGGACGTGTGCGTCGACGAAGCCGGGGACGATAAAGGTGTCATAATCGATATCGGGGCTTTCTTCGACGTCAATAATAACGCCGTCGGCAACGGTAATCGTCCCAGAAAAGATTTTCTTCGCAAAAATGTTTACTATGTTTCCCGAGAGAGAATATGTTTTCATTATATCACCTTACATATTATACCTATAAAATGATATTATAACGGGAAATGAAATAAAACAGTAGCCATAATTGGCTAAATTGTGAGGATAAGTAATGAAAGAAATAGATTCTATCAAAGACGAAATTTTTAAGGTGCTACGAGAATGCCGTACTGCTAAAGGCCGCGAAGAGCTGGGGATGTTCCTCGTCGAAGATGACGATGTATTCACCGCCATCAACGCTGGCGCCTCAGTTTGTGATATTGTCGTCATTCCTGAGTTCGCCAAGGCAAAACCTGCCGGACTTCAAGGACTACAACCGTATGTCATGAAGAAAGCGATGATGAAGAAACTCTTCTCCGGCGGCAAGCTTCCCAATATCATTGCAACTATAAAGAAAAAAGAGTGCAGACTCAGTGATTTCACTACGAAGAAGTTCATCCTCGTAATGGAAGGCGTTCAGCAGGCGAGTAATATTGGTATGATGATGCGTACCGCCGAAGGCCTCGGCGTCGAAGGCATCGTCGTCATCGCCGATGGCATCACAGAACTCTACAGCAGAAATGTAATACAAGCATCACGAGGGTCGTTCTTTAGGATGCCAATGGCATTAGCCGATAGAGGACAAGCATTAGCATTCCTAAAGAAAAATGCCTTCACCACAATCGCAACGAGCTCACATACCGACAAAAGCCTCAATACCTACACCGTCCCAGAAGGTCCTATAGCCGTCGCCGTAGGTAATGAGACCAATGGCGTCACAGATTCCATCCTCGATGCCGCCGACGATATCGTCGCCATCCCCATGCAAGGAAATATAGAGTCGCTAAACGTCGTCGTCTCCGCAGGAATCGTCCTATACGCTATTAATAGCGCATAGGAATAGCGTTTAGCGGATAGATAGAAATATTCTAATTTTTCCTGCTATACGCTATGCGCTATAACTATCCGCTATCGTTTTACCAATTCTCTCCTAATATCTCAAAATGTGCCTGTGGATGATCGCATGCCGGGCAACTCTCTGGAGCCTCGGAACCTTCATGTAGATATCCGCAGTTTCTGCAGCGCCAGACGACTTTCCCGTCTTTTTTGAAGACGGAGCCTTCGTCGATATTTTTGGCGAGGTCTAGGTAACGTTTCTCGTGCTGTTTCTCGGCGACGGCGATGGCTAGGAAGATCTCGGCGATGTCATCGAAGCCTTCTTCGCGGGCGATCTTTGCAAACCCAGGATACATCTCTGTATGTTCGTAGTGTTCTCCTCCGGCGGAAGCTTTTAGGTTCTCGACGGTAGTTCCTATTACGCCGGCAGGGAAAGATCCTGTAATCTCAACTTCGCCGCCTTCGAGGAGCTTGAAAAGACGCTTGGCATGTTCTTTCTCTTGGTCTGCCGTCTCTTCGAAGATATGCGATATCTGGGCATATCCCTCTCTTTTTGCCTTTTTAGCGAAATAGGTGTACCGATTTCGCGCCTGCGACTCTCCGGCGAAGGCCGTAAGGATGTTCTTTTCTGTCTTGCTTCCCTTAAAATTCATGTGTTTTTCCTCCATGCTTGTGGTTTTCTATGATCTATAATATAGTGATACTTCATAATAAGAAAAAATGGAAAGGACTATTATGGCAAAGGTTATATTGGCAGAAAAACCTTCGGTAGGACGTGATATCGCAGCCTTCCTCGGCGCCACGAAGAAATACGACGGATACCTCGAAGGTAACGGTTATATCGTGACCTGGGCGTTCGGACACCTCGTAACGCTGAAGAAGCCCGACGAATATGACCCAAAACTAAAAAGATGGTCGCTAGATACACTGCCATTCATCCCAGAAACGTTCAAGCTCACCACCGTCGGCAACCCAGGCTCGAAGAAGCAATACGGAATAATAAAAAAACTATTCAAAAGTGCTGACGAAATAATATGCGCGACAGACGCAGGAAGAGAGGGGGAGCTTATCTTCAGATATATCCTCGCGATGTCGGGGTGTGAGAAAAAACCTATAAAACGTCTGTGGCTGAATTCCCTAACAGAAGAAGCAATAAAAGATGCTTTTGACAACCTTAAGCCCGGAGACGACTACAACAACCTATACGCCGCAGCACGATGCCGTAGCGAGTCCGACTGGATAGTAGGCCTCAACGCCACAAGAAGCTATACCGTACAACACGGAAGAAAAGGCATCCTCTGGAGCGTCGGAAGGGTGCAGACTCCAGTCCTCGCCATGATAGCACGTCGCGACGACGATATCAGAGCCTTCGTGCCAGAGCTATTCTGGGAGCTTATGACAAACTACCGCGATGCCGTCTTCGAATACTCGGGAAAGAGGTTCATGGAAAAAGACAAAGCAGAAGACAAGCTCTCAAAAATACAAGGACATCCCTTCGCTATAACAAAGGTGAAGACAAAAAAAGAAACCGTCGCACCTCCAATGCTCTACGACCTAACAGAACTACAGCGCGATATGAATAGAAGATATGGCATGTCAGCAGCAGACACTCTTAAAGAAGTACAGACGCTATACGAAAGTAAATATATAACATACCCGAGAACAGATTCGCGATTCCTGACAAACGATATGAAGGGAAAAGTTCCGGCGATATTCAGCAGCCTTTCGAAGATAAAAGACAAAGAGATATCACAATTAGACCTTAACAACTTGCCTTTCTCTAAGCGTATCGTCGACAATAAAAAAGTTACTGACCACCACGCCATAATACCTACAGGGAAGATTCCACACAACCTCTCGGGATATTCCAATAATGTCTACGACGCCATAGTAACACAGACGATAGCAGCATTCTACCCGCCATGCCTGAAAGATATCACCAACGTCGAAGGCGTCACAAACGACGTTACCTTCAAAGCAAAAGGCGTCCACATAACATCGCCAGGATGGATGACATTGTTTCCACATAAAAAAAGCGACAAACAAGAGCTTCCGAAGTTTACAGTAGGGGAGTCTGGGGACCATAAACCATACGTCAAAGAAGGAAAAACAAAGCCTCCGAAACACTTCACCGAAAACTCTCTACTAGGAGCTATGGAGACAGCAGGGAAGATGGTCGACGATGAAGAGCTCCGCGAAGCGCTAAAAGAAAAAGGCATAGGAACACCAGCAACGCGCGCCTCGATAATAGAGACACTGATAAGCAGGAAATATATAGAACGTAGCAAGAAAACACTCTCCGTAACAAACTTCGGACGCTACCTCTACGCCATAATACAAAACCATAGCCTAAAATCACCAGAACTCACAGGAGAATGGGAGTCGAAACTCCGCGAAATAGAACAAGGAAAGCTCGCACCGGAACGCTTCATGGAGAGCATCGCTTCCTTCACAAAAGATATAATACAACAAAGTACTATGTGGAGCGTAGACGCTAAAATCATAGGTATATGTCCGAAATGCGGGAAACATATCATAGAAGGACGTAGAGGCTACGGATGCTCCGGATGGAAAGAAGGTTGCACATTCGTACTATGGAAAGAATATAAAACGCTAACACTACGGATAGCACAAGCACGAGAACTGCTGCAGCGTAAGATATTGCTTCATCCCGTCATGCTACCAGAACAAGGCAGCGCTATACTGTGTATGACGGAAAAAGGTAACATCATCGATATCTCTGTACCAGTATCACAACGTAAACCCTTCGAAGCATATGGAAAATCTCGCGTGCGGCGACAAAATAACTACCCAGCCGCCACAGCCCGAGCAACGAAAATCAAAGAACAGTGAAATGCGGCTACGCCGCATAGTTCAGGGTTTTGAGTTCATAGTTCAGAGCAGGATTCAGAATTCTTACTCCGAACTCCGAACTATGCGGTGTAGCGCATTTCAATGAACAATGAACAATGATCGACTTTGGCCCTTTTGTAGAAATTCTCAACCCTGATCCCAAATTCACAAAATTCAAGTCTGACCCCAAATTTGACCCTTTTTTTATTGATCATTGAACATTGATCATTGATCATTGATATTGGCATGATTTCTGCATATGACTCCCTTATATAATAAGGAGTGGCGCCATGGCAAAGAGTTTGCGATCAGTATATACCTTGTTTATTGGAGCGGTTTTCATTTTCCTCGCCGACGGACTTTACGGCATCATTATCCCTATAAACATGGAACTTATGGGAATCCCTTCTAATATCCTTGGTTTTGTCGCATCGGCATATTATGCAGGACTCATCATAGGAGCGTTAACATGCCGAAGTATCATTATTCGTTTTGGCCATATTCGTTCTTTTATGATGTTCATGGTATTTATCGCTCTTTCGGCGGTGATTTCAGGGGCGTTCCCTCAACCATCGGTGTGGTTTTTTATGAGGTTTTTATGTGGTTTGTCACAAGCCGGGGCACTTATTCTCCTCGACAGCTGGATTAACGATACTGTCCGTGGAGAATATCGCGGAAGAGTCATATCGTCGTATATGGTGACGATATACCTTAGCGTTGCCATCAGCCAATTTATGGTATCGTTGGCGCCACCACAAAACTTCACGCTTTTTGCCATCATCGCAATCTTCGTATGCTGCGCTATGGTGCCTTTGGCGCTTACACGTTCGGCGCCACCGACAATAAAGGGCTCAGAAACCATGAAGGTAAGAAAGGCGTTTTCCATCTCTCCCGTGGGGATTGTCGGCGCTCTCTGTGCGGGTCTCGTAATGGGAGCATTCTATGGGCTAGCACCAGTCTTCGCCGCTACAGCGGGGATGACGACGTCACAGGTCGGGACCTTTATGGGTATAGCGATATGTGGTGGTATCGTCTTTCAGATGCCGATGGGTAAGCTCGCCGATGTCATCGACAAAAGACTCGTCATAATAATAATAGCACTATTCATCGCCCTCGCAGCTTCGGCGATGGTCGTCACCCGTGAAATTTCTCTTACAGCGATGCTCATCGCGGCATTTTTCTTGGGAAGCGCAACGACATTATATCCTATGAGCCTTGCACACGCCCACTCTTTGATGACGAGTAAACAGCGCATAGCAGCATCGAGCCGACTCCTTATGACATACGCCACAGGGGCAGCGATTGCACCGATAATAGCCGGAACGTTGATGAGTGTAGCCGCGCCAGAGGCACTTTTTATATATATGGTATTTATCGCCCTCGTCTTGGCATGTTTCGTCGCCGTGAGGATGATAATAAGAGATCCTAAAGAGAAAAAACAGATACCATATGTCCCATCTTCACCAAAAGTTCCTATCGTCATAGAAAAACACCGTAACATACCAAAAAACTGATATTCGGGTTTCAAAATAGATAAAATTTTTCGTGACAAAATAGTACCGCATTGTGTATTATTCTTGCCAACAGGGTCGTTGATTACATAAAGCAAACAAATCAATAGAGGCGCGTTAGTCACTGATGACGAAAGGCAAGGAAACCATCTCGCAAGAGTATGCTAATGCTGGCTTTAGCAAGTTACGCTCCTTCCTTTGGCCGATTCACTGGTTCGAGATAAAGAAATTCATCCCGATGATGGTTCTTTTCTTCCTGATCTCTTTCAACTACCACCTACTTCGTATAGCAAAAGATGTCCTTATCATCACAGCGCCAGGATCCGGCGCCGAAGCAATACCCTTTTTGAAAGTGTGGGCCATGCTCCCCACTGCTGTTATTATGGTGTTCTTCTTAACGAAACTCTCCAACAGATATAACAGAGAAAATGTTTTCTACGTAATGATAGGAAGCTTCCTCGCGTTTTTCCTGCTGTTCGTCACCGTGCTGTATCCTTTACGCGAAAGCCTATACCTTAATGACTTCGCCGACACCCTAAAAGCTTCGTTACCGGCAGGGTTAAGCGGCCTTATCGCGATAATACGATATTGGATCCTTACGCTCTTCTACGTAGTAGCAGAGTCTTGGAGTAATATCATGCTTTCAGTGATGCTGTGGGGACTCGCCAACGACGTCACTTCCGTCACAGAAGCAAGAAGATTCTACCCGCTATTTGGTATAGGAATCAACGCCTCAGGGATCCTCGCAGGAAGAATTGGCGGAATCCTCGCAAATAGTATGACAACAACATCAACGACCTTTAACAAGGTAGGATCATACTTTAGCAATGGCGATGCCTGGGACCAAACAGTGACGCTCTTCGTTATCCTTGTCATCGTAGTAGGTATCGTCTCAATATTACTGTATCGATGGATGCATATATATATCTTCGTAGACCATAAAAACCTCGACCACCAAGATGGTAAAGGACACGAGCTTAAGAAAAAACCGAAGTTGAAGCTCTCAGAAAATATAAAACATGTCGCGCAATCGAAATACCTCATATGTATCGCAATAATAGTACTGTCATATAACATCACAATAAACTTCACCGAAGTCCTCTGGAAATCACAGATGAAAGAATTGTTCCCTAGCCCAGGGGAATATACCGCATATATGAGTAAAGTCACTACATATGTCGGTATAATAGCAACTCTGTCGTCATATTTCATCTCAGGGAATGTTATCAGACGATGCGGATGGAAGTTCGCAGCACTGGCTACACCGTTCCTGATAATCGTGACAGGGGCAGGATTCTTCACCTTCCTCTTCTTAAAACAATATGTCTATGCAGGTACAGCAGCGATGATCTTAGGGATGTCGCCGCTAGCAATAACGGTGTTATTTGGCTCGATGCAAAACTGCCTAAGCAGGTCTGCGAAATATACCGTCTTCGACGACACAAAAGAGATGGCATATATCCCTCTAAGCCCCACAGAAAAAGTCCGCGGGAAGTCTGCCATCGACGGCATAGGGTCGCGTCTAGGGAAGTCAGGAGCATCAATGTCGCTACAAGGACTTCTTCTTGTCTTCGCCACACCAATAGCATGCGCGCCATATATCGGCGCAATGATACTCGCTATCCTACCACTATGGATAGGGTCAGTACGCTCGCTAAGCAAACAATTCGATAAAGCTTCAGGACACCACCAGTAAAACAGTGACCAGTGGATTCTACTATACGCTATACGCTATACGCTATATTTTTCTTTTATTTTAAGACGATCTTTGCTTATTATAATTCTTTTTATACAGTGGAGAAATTAGGATGGTTGTAGCGGGAATAACACCACAAGCAGGATATCAAATAGCAGGAAATCAAGAAGACGGATATCGTTTTAATCTTGATGAAACGAGAAGGGGAAAACGCCACGATATACAAAGCATGGCAGCAGACGTTGAACAAGATGTTAAGTTCATCGATAAAGAATTGAGAAAATTGCTTGAAGATGGCGTTGTAGGAACTAAAGATGAAGCACAGAGAATCACTGCCGTTACAGAGTTTTATAGTAAAAAAGTCGCCTCCGTAAGAAAAAGAATAAACGCCGATTCACGTATCACCAAGATATTTATAAAAATCAAAGAAAATGCCTGTCTACAGGAAGAAAGATGGACTAAATGTTCTCGTATCAACGAACTGTTTAAAAATATAAAAGACTTTGCTGCCAGGAAAGAGAAGTCTATAAAAAAGAAAAAAGAAAATAAATATTCTCACATTACCGAAAAGTTAAATGAGGTCGATGGCTTTGATAAAGAAGTATATGCTCAGCGGTTAGGTGTGCCTGTCGAAGTTTTCCAAGGTATAGAAGGA
Source organism: Waddliaceae bacterium (assembly GCA_018694295.1). Classification (NCBI taxonomy): domain Bacteria; kingdom Pseudomonadati; phylum Chlamydiota; class Chlamydiia; order Parachlamydiales; family Waddliaceae; species Waddliaceae bacterium. The sequence goes on along the minus strand of JABHNK010000036.1, from coordinate 10,162 downwards.
GAAAAACTATATAAATTCTTGTCATCAAATTTCCTGCACAAAAAAATCGAATATTTTACCTCAGATTCCCACTATCGCAATCCAGAGCTTTTTGATGTGTGTGATGAGACAATGGACCATAAACTTACAGTTAATGATGACGGTGAAGTTTGTATGCTATTTAACGGTAAAAGAAAGAAATGGTCGGAAGTATATAACAAACTTTTTGATGATAACGGCGTATTAAAAAACCCATTCACATATACTTACGAGGGAATAAAACCGTTGCCAGGCGATTTCGTCGATAGAAAGCAGCTCATAGGCGACGATTTTAAAAAAATGACACTACAAAATATTCTGGAAAAATATTTCGTTATCTTTGATAGAAAGAATCCTAAAAAATGTAATGGAAAATGGATTTTCTCTATACTATGGGAGGGTGATAAAAAACGTCATCGCCCACGCGGAGATCATAGCTGGGCGCGCATACAAACACCGGACGGGAAGATATATAGCGTAGGATTCGCGCGTAAGATATTCGGCTTCGCAATGAGCGAGGGGATATTCGAACAGGGTGACACCTTCGAATATAGCTCTTTCGGAGGGAAACACACTAAGGTTGACTTTGAAGCTACCAGAGGCGGGATAAAGGAAATCCTAATAAAAATTCTTTCGGATATCCGCGATTTTGATACTGGTTTTGACGTTAGACAGCACAACTGCACGTCATATTCTAAGTTTTTCTTGAGATGCATAGGCGTCGATATACGCCCAGAAATGCATGTCATAAAATATACCTCGAGGACGATAGCGGATATTATAGAAGACATACCATTCCTAAGAAAACCTGTCGATATAATTATGAGTATATTACTACGTTGTGTTGGCGCAGGAAAGACGAGTAAGGAATTGAAAGAAGAAGTGAAAGAATTTGAAGAAAAAGTAGTAAACAAAATGGAAGATGGTGATGAGAAGGATCGTCTTAAAAGATGTATTAAAAAAGCGCTAACACCACCAATAAGGTTCTGGGATATCTTTAAAAGTAAATCTTGTGTAATCGTAAGCCCTCATGAACTCGGCGTCGAAATGCGCAAAATAATAGCGCACCGTGAAGCCCATTAAAAATACAGCATACCCACAGAAATGATTATCGCAGATTGATGAACTGATGTTACGCGCTACCGATTTTTTCACCACAAAGTGTCCAAGGACTCTCTGCCGCCACTGCAATAAAAAGTAATAAACCCCAATTTTTCACCACAGAGCCACAGAGTACACAGAGAGGAATTAGGGCGGGCTAGGGGCATATTCAATGTTCAGTTATCACACTATATCACTGGTCACTGAAAAACGGGGGTCTGGGGGAGTATCCCCCAGCCATATTCTTTTTCCTCTCTGTGTCCTCTGTGATCTCTGTGGTGAAAAAGCCTATTCCGAATTCCTACTCCGAACCCCGAACTATAATGCGGCGTAGCCGCATTATATGAAAAAGCTTGCCAATATCGCAAGGATGACAATAGGAGCGACATAGCGTACGATAACACCCCAGACAGTGCTTTGCCAGGTGAAATGCTTGCAACCCTGGCGTAGCTCTTTGGCGGCGTTCTTAGTGCCCCATACCCATCCAGTGAATATCGCAAGAAGCAAGCCTCCAAAAACCATCCCCATGTTTCCCCAAACGAAATCCATGATGTCATAGAAACCGCGATTGCCAAGGAACTCCATAGTAGAAAGAAAAGGACTGGCCCCCTTCGATAACGCAGCAGGAATGCTTAAAATAAACGCTGCAATGCCAACAGCCCAGACAGCAACACTGCGGGAGCATTTCTTGCTGTCAACAAGATAAGCAACAGGCATCTCAAGAAGAGCAATGCTAGTAGTAAGAGCAGCGAAACCAAGAAGAAGGAAAAACGATGCCCCAAAAATATTACCGAAAGGCATAGCGGCGAAAATCTTAGGAAGTACCACGAATGATAAACCAACACCAGCCTCGCCAGGAGTGTAGCCGAAAGCAAAAAGCGCCGGGAATATTATCAGACCAGAAAGGATCGCTATGAGTGTATCGAAAAGAGCGATATAACACCCAGAAGATATAAGGTTGTCTTCCTTGGAGGTGTAGCTACCATATGTTATCAGTACGGCTTCTCCGATACAAAGTGAAAAGAACGCCTGACTTAGGGCGTTGATAAACACCCTGCCGTTTATCTCTGAGAAATCGGGCTCTAAGTAAAACCTCATCCCGGCACCACTGTTTGGTAGCGTCAATGAGCGTATTATTAGCCCTATTAATAGCAGTAATAGCATCGGCATAAGGATCTTGCTATATCGTTCTATTCCTTTCTTAACTCCTTTTTTTACGATATATATCACGCTAAGCATGAAGATAGCCATATATGACAACACTACAGGAGCATTGGAAGTAAAGGCATTGAGGTCGAGCTCTTCGCCACGGAGCATCTTAACGAAATAGCCAATAGTCCATCCCGCAATGACGGAATAGTATGTCAGTATGAAGAACGCCGTCGCTATGCTTAGAAATCCTACATATTTCCATCGGCTGTTAGGGCGTATCGCTTCGATGGCACATACCGGGTTCTTATGGGTATGCCTTCCCAAGGAAAATTCTACGAAGATAAGGGGGAGGCCTAGGACAAGAACACATAGAAGGTATAATAACACGAAGACGGCTCCACCGCTCTCGGCGGCGATATATGGGAAACGCTGGATGTTGCCTAGACCGACGGCAGCTCCTGACGTCGCCAAAATAAACCCTATTCGTGATCCCCAACCTTTTCGTGATGTTTGTGTTTTCATGATGCGATATAGACCTTCTGTTTCTTTATAAGTAATTAATATATCGCATCGCGGCTTTTTTAGCAAAGGACACACGAAAAAAGGTGTGAGGAAAAATACGAATATACTATAAAGTAAAAAGTATATAACAAACTGATGTTACGCACCAATCTTGCTTTAGTAGCGTAGCGAAAGGTCAGCAACAAAGTATTAGAGGATGTCGTTATGAGAATGAGAACGGAAGTGTTGATAGTTGCGTTGACGATTTTGGTCGTTGCGTTGGTGATAACAACAACGTTTACTATATATACAGTAAGAGACAAAGAGAAAAACGATATCGTAAAGTTCGAAGAACGGGAGATGCATAGGGTCAAGGAAAACCTGAAAAACTATGTCGATATCGCATACGAAGTTATGAATGCCGCATATCGAGGAAGTACCGATAGAGAATATCTCGAGACACAGTATGGAAAACGTCTTAAAGACGTTATCTCCGTTGTCGATGATAGCGTGCAGATGTGGTATGATAAGTTCTCAGACGGAGAACTTACACTAGAAGAAGCGCAGGATGGCGCCAAAGAAGAGATACGCGGAATACGCTATGACAACGGCACAGGATATATATGGATCAACGACACTAGTCAGCCAGACACTAGAATAGTAATGCACCCTATAATTACTTCTTTAGAGGGGTTAGTCGATAGGGAAGATGAAAAGTGGTATTGCGCAAACGGCGTAGGAGACTTCCTTTTCGATGCCTTTATCGATGTCAGCAAAAAATATGGAGAAGGCTTCGTCGACTATATATGGACGAAACCAACAGCTGATGGGCTGTTGCCCGATGTTCCAAAGCTCAGCTACGTAAAGCTGTTCGAAGAATGGAATTGGATATTAGGCACCGGAATATATATCGACGACGCTATAATCGACGCTATAGAAAAGGCGAAGTCCGACATCAAAAAGATGCGTTACGATGAAGGAGTGGGATATTTCTGGATCAATGATACGACAAAACCTATACCTAAGATGATTATGCATCCGACAATACCAGCGTTGGATGGTCTTATCCTCGATGACCCAAAGTTCGACTGCGCACTGGGAAAAGATCGGAACCTCTTCGTCGCCTTCGTAGAAGTTTCCGAGGAATATGGAGGAGGGTTCGTCGATTATCTATGGCCAAAACCTACAAAAAAAGGCCTGACAGAAGACCTTCCTAAGATGTCGTATGTCCGACTATATGAGCCTCTAGGATGGGTCGTCGGCAGCGGAGTGTATATCGATAGTATCGACGAAGCTATAGAGGACAGAACAGAGCTTATAGAGGAACAATCCAATGATCTCACAAAAAAAATAGCAATTATCACAATTATTATCACTGTCTTCGCAGCAGCTTGTCTGATATATGTCCTTAATAAGCACGTGAAACGTATGTCGTTAAGCCAAGATGACAATGGCAACGGAAAAGGACCTTCGCCAGAAAGCGACACCTCCGATGAGGCAGATGAATTCGATATAGCAGCTTCGGCAAAAGAAATACAAGAAGCTGTCATCTCAGAACAGGCGAAGCTTCTGGCTTTCAATGCTGCGGTAGAGTCTGTACGGCGACAAGGCTCCGAAACAGGTGGCAACGCCTTAATTAAAGAAGCTAATAGGCTGGCAGAAGAAAACTACAATATAACGAAAGATATAAGTCGTATGGTGAAGTCAGCAGAACAGTCTGCACAGGCAACGACGGATAAGATCGATAACATCGGCAAAGCTATCGATGATATTGCAGAAAGCCCACAAAATGTGGAAGAAACGTCCGAAGAAGATGACAACAAATAACAGAAGTAATTACCTATGACAAAAGGATTTTCAAAAAGGTTTTTTTCAAATTTTTTGCAGCAGGAGCAATATTAACTTTCTTGCTGTCAGCAGCACTCACATATAATTATGTCAGCGAAAAAGGAAAAATAGCACCTTTAGCAAAAAAAGAGATCTCTTTAGAGACAGCAAGATTTTCAGCGAAACTCGACAAAGAACTCGGCGAGCTTAAGATTATATCGAATGATATAGCCGGAAAGCTCGTAACGGGAGAGCTGAAAAGTAGAGATATCGAAGAAACACTACAGAAACTTATAAAAGATAATAGTGGACTTCGTGGTATCGGCGTCGCACATGTTCCATACGTTAATGTCCCAAATTTTAGAGAGGTCTCGCCAAACTATGTAAATAGGCTGGGAAAAGAAAACCTGGAAGAACAAAATCTTATACAGATCTTCACCGTGCCTTTTTATCATACAGACGATAGTGGGATAAGAATAACAACAGGCGAGACGTTCATAGACTACCCCCTCGATAACATTAAAGAGATGATATCAACGCTGAAACTTGGGAAGACAGGATATGTCTTCATCATCTCACAGCGCGGAGAGTTTATTAGGCACCCCATCGAAGAATATGTAAAAAGTGGTAAAACGTTATTTAATGTCGCTGAAGAGATGGACAATGAAGAGCTTATGGAGATGGCAGAGCGTGCCGTACGTGGAGAAGAAGGTATTATAGACCACGAGAATGAGATAACAGGGCAGTCGTCTTGGATGTTTTTTAAGCCGATATCATCAACAGGATGGTCAACAGGCGTAGTCTTAATAAAAGACGAGATAGCAATAGACAACACGATGTTTAGACATAAGTTCATGAAAATGGCAGCGTCATATGTAGTCTTCGCTTTTTTCTTCCTTTTCTTTATGTTCCGTCTGTACGAAGGCAAAAGAAAGAAGGTCTGGATAGCTACTGCGCTTTTTTCCGCCACGATTGCTGTTGTGATACTTATGCTCTGGAACCTTATACTTGGGTCGCCATTCCCTTCCGATGAAAACAGTGTCGTCATAGTGTCAAGGGTGGGGCTTGATAAATATCTCGGCCGCCAAGAGAGTATATCGCGGGCAATGTATGAAGGGGAGCTTCCAATATATGTTCCGACAGGAGCTTTTATCGAATCTATTGGTTTCTCGGGATCCGATGATATCGTTATGACAGGATATTTATGGCAAAGATATATCGATGGTATACACGATGGCATATCACAGGGCTTTGTGCTTCCTGAGGCAGTGTCGTTGGACACAAAAGAAGCATATCGACGCCGTGAAGACGACTCTGAAGTAGTAGGGTGGTCGTTTAGTGCTGTATTGCGCCAAGAATTCAACTACTCAAAATATCCTTTCGACAAGAAGAAAGCACTATTACGTATACTCCATGAAGATTTCGATAAAAATATCATACTAACACCAAACCTTGAGGCTTATAATATTATGAGCCCTACAGCACTCCCGGGATTAGAAGAAGACCTAGTACTGCCAGGGTGGATCCTAGAAAGTAGCTATTTTTCCTATGAAGAAGAAGACTCTAGTACAAACTATGGTATAAAGGATTACAAAAACCGCGAAGACTTCCCGGATCTATGTTTCAACGTAAATATGAAAAGAGATTATGTAGAACCCTTTATTTCTAATGGAATTTCGATGCTTGTAGCTGCAGGTATACTCTTTTTCCTTTTAATGGTTATATCAAAAGCGAAGAATGTCAAAGAGGATAGAGCAAAAAGCTTGACGCTGATAAGTTCTTGCGTAGGGCTTTTCTTCGCCATGCTCCTTTCCCACAATAGGTTGAGAGGGGCTTTGATGTCGAAAGAGGTGATATATTTCGAGTATTTCTATTTTATAACATTTACAGCGCTTCTGTTGGTGGCTATCAATGCTTTTATATTCTATTCGGGAACGAGTATACGCTTCATACAATATAAGGATAACCTTGTGCCGAAAATGTTGTTCTGGCCAACGATTCTGTTAATGATACTACTTGTTACACTAGCAGTTTTTTATTAGCAGCACATCAGGAGTGTTATGGTTAAAAATGAGAATATTATAGAAACCGGAAAGCTTGGCGATAATAGCGATACAGAATATATAATACATATTCTTGATGAAGAGGATGTTGATGCCGTTATGGCGCTACATGGTATTATGATCAAGGCTCTGAAAAACCCACTTTTTTTTAAAATGTCCCCCAAGGAATTTTTTGAGAAATGCCTTTCAGGAAATAGGCTGTCACTAGGAATCACCGTAGAAGAAAAGCTTGTGGCATGCCGCATAACATTCATCCCTGATAGCATGGTTGGAAATCAAGGTATGGAAGTGGGAATCCCTGCTGAAGAGCTTACACAGCTAGCGCAATTTGAAGGGATTATTACACACCCGGAATACAGAAGGCTAGGGCTGGGAAAAAAAATTATGGAAACGAATATCGCAATGATCGACAAGACAGATATACGTCATATCGTAGCGACATGCTACCCAGAAAATTACCCCGTCATTAAAATATTGTTAGGGAATGGTTTTGTGATAAAGAATCTAAAAGAAACATATGGAAATATGATAAGGTTTTTCGTGCATAGGAACCGTGATATGGTCAATACAAGAGAATATAGAGGCAAAACTATAGTTGATCACCTTGACTATGAAAAACAGAAAAAGCTTCTAGATGCCGGTCTCGTAGGAGTCGGCATTGAAAAAACTGACAACGGCTACAGCATTGTTTATGCCAATTGCTAGGATTATGGATAATAGCGATATAGAATATGTAATACGCACTTTAAGCAAAGAAGATCTCGATGATGTTATGGCGCTACATGATGTTATGCTTGAAGCACTGGAAGAACCCAGTTTTTTTAGAAAACCCTCAAGAGAATTTATTGAGAAGATTATTTCTGAAGCCGAGATGTCCATAGGGATAACAGTAGAAGAAAAGCTTGTGGCGTGCCGAATAACATCAATTCCTGGTGATATAACGAACAATCGCGGTATAGAGCTAGGCATCCCTGTCGAAGACCTTAAAAAGACAGCGCATTTTGAAGGGACGATAATACACCCAGAATACAGGAAACTAGGATTAGGAAAAAAAATTATTAAAGCGAATATCGCAATGATAGACAATACAGATTTACGTCATATCGTAGCGACATGCCACCCAGACAATTACCCTATTGTTAAGACGTTTTTAGACAACGATTTTGTGATAAAGAAGCTAAAAAAAACATATGGAAATATGCTAAGGTTTTTCATGCATAGAAATCGCGATGCAAATAATACAAAAGAAGACAACGAAAAAACTATAGTTGATCATATTGACTATGAAACACAGATGAAACTTCTAGACGACGGTCTCGTAGGAGTAGGTATTGAAAAAACTGACAACGGCTACAGCATTATTTATTCTGAAAAATAAAGACTTAGTGTAGACTACAGAATAATAGATATCCTAAGGGAAGAGAGCATGCTCTTGACGCCAAGGGGGTCTTTTTCAGTGATCAGTGACCAGTTATCAGTGACCAGCGAAAAAACGGGGGGCTGGGGGCAGCCGTATTCTTTTTTCCTTTTCTTTAAACTTTTGTTCTCCGTGAACTCCGTGGCTCCGTGGTGAAAAATCCTACTCCGAACTCCGAACTCATTGATCAATGATCAATGAAATGTTTTCTCCGTAGTAGTCTTGCCATTCGGAGACGATAGCATTATCAATATCTTCAGGAAGGTAATGGTATCCCGGACCAAGTTTCTTTTTCATGATGATCTCAGGGCCCATATTGTGGGCGTAGAAACTTGGATCGAGGTAGCGCATCTTCGTAGGGTCGGCGAGAGCAAAGTTTATCGGCCACATCTTGCTGTAAAGGACGTCGTCATCGGAGAACATGTCGCCGAATTCATTGATGCCGGCATTAGAAAGATATTTGCCTTCAAAAAGACCTTTGTCGGAGAAATTCTTCGAGATTAAATCTTTGATACCAGTAGCACAAACCACGGCAAAAGCATCAGAGATGGCATCTTCGACGGCTTTTCTGTCGTTTCCGAGGTGTAACGTCGTAACGCCATAACGCTCGCCACTGGCGAGGGCATCGTCGTCGATGTCGATGGCGATAACGTCTTCGGTATACATCGACAAAGTATGCGCTATGCCTTTTCCTACCTTGCCAAAGCCGAAGATAACGAACTTTTTGTCTCTGATGTCTTCTTGAGTCAATTGTAGAAATGCCCTTAGGAATCCGTCGCCGGTGCCGAAATGTGTCTCTAAACATTTCGTTGTGCTGTCGTCGATAGAAAGCACTGGTATCGACGTGTCGCGTTTCTCATAGACGAGAGCGCCCGACCTCGTAAGCTCTACAACGCCAAGCTTTGGTTTTATAATATCAGCAAACTCGGCTCCACAGTCGAGACAAAAGTCATAGTCGCCAGAAACATTCTCATGGTCATCAACGACAATGACCCCGGCCTTATCAAGAAGATCAAGAGCATCAGACATCGTAGCAGGGTGAGCAAGGTTGTTGATAGTAACGGTAATTTCGGCGCCAGAATGCAGCAAAGGCTCTAGTTTACAGACGGTCTCAAGAGAAAGCGGGATGTTATGGAGGATCCGAAGCCCTTCATAAGGCCTGTTTTCCTTCATATATTCATTTTGCTTCAGAAGAAAAGGCACTTCCGACGTGCTCTGGTGTGACCAGGCGTCTTGGAAAGGCATAAAGTCTGTCATAGCAACACCTTGTTGTAATTGTTCGTTATGTGATAACAGAAAAATATAATTTCAACAAGGAAATTATGGCTTGGGGACTAACACAAACCAGTTGGCTAGGAAGCTTTTCTCAGGACTGGGTTCACTGGCGCCTATATTGCTGTCGCATTCCCATATAATAGGCTTTTCACTTTGTCTGACTACATTAAAGAGACGATTTATTTCTTTAAGGATTTCTTTGTTGTTGATCATGGGAGCGTCTCTGCCATAGGCTCTTTTACCTGAAACAGTATCAACGGTGATGGACCTTACTGCATGTGTATAAGAGAGGTAAATTTTGCCTCCTGGTTTTACGCAGTCTTTGAGATAATTTAGGTGGCGTTTCTGGATGTGGAGTCTTAATCTATTTAATGCTTCATTGATACCACGAGGATCGCAATTGTAGCCTTTTGGTGATGATTCTATAATAAGGTCACATATAAACTCTGGCAGCTGTGTTAGCAAGAGCGAAGATATTACGTATGAAGGTTTATCTCTATCATGAAAGATTTTACGATGCTGAGGAATGACTTTTAGGTATTGTTCTATAGCAAAGATTAAATATTCGGTCTGCAAATCTGAATTTATAGGCAAGCTAGAAAAGATAAACGGTATTTCTTTGAGGGCATTCTGAAATCCTGAGATGTCGATGCCGCGAGAAGAACAACTATCACCTAACACCTCAGGAAGCGATTTTATTGCAGCCTCTAAAGCATCTCTGTCGACATCGGCAATGATGGCCTCATCAAATTCCTGCTCTAGCAGACCTTTAAGGGGAATGTCCATTCCTCTTCCACATCCTGGAATA
>JABHNK010000035.1 GCA_018694295.1 Waddliaceae bacterium | reverse complement strand
CTATCACCTAACACCTCAGGAAGCGATTTTATTGCAGCCTCTAAAGCATCTCTGTCGACATCGGCAATGATGGCCTCATCAAATTCCTGCTCTAGCAGACCTTTAAGGGGAATGTCCATTCCTCTTCCACATCCTGGAATAAATACCTTCCCACTGAGACCTCGCGCCCCTAGTAGTATCGCGTCGTGACTTTCTTCGATAGCTTTGGTGAAGAACTGGGGGTCTGTTGTGCCAAAGGTCTTTCCAGGGATGGATTCTGAAGGCAGGCCTTTAGGAGAAAAAGGGTTGAGAATATAGGGATAGCAACGAAGAATGGCGGTTATGCGGGAGTCTGTGAGGCTGAAACTCGGGTCCCTGTAGGCTGTAATATTTGTAGGTACGAGTTTTAGGGTAAATAGTCTTAGGGCAACTTCAAAGGCTGTTTCCCCCTCGACATTGACTTTTGTTGGGTCGGCACCATCGAGAAGAGATCGCCTCAAAGAGTCAACCTTTTCGTCAATAGAGAGATCTTCCTGAAGAAGAATGTCGTGTAATGAATGTTTTGTAGAGAGTCTATCACTACAATAACTGTGGCCTGCCGATGCTGCTGCTGTGGTGGGTTCCATAAGGCCTTCTTGTTTTTGAGGAGATAGCAAATCTTATACTTCGAAAGACAAAAAAACAAGGACAAGATTTTATCTCGGATAAAGAAGGAAAATATTGGCTTTATAGATGTCAAAACTGTCGATGGTCGCCCCGAAGGGACATGTTTCGCGCCTTTCTACATGAAAGAGAGCGTTGATCTCTTCTTCGAGAGCTTCTTCTTCGACGGCAGGAAAGATTTCTGTTGTCCCTTCTTTGTTTACGTCTTTGTAAGCCGTTTCGTACGACAGGCATACCTTGCCGCCAGGAGCGACGAAGTCCCTCATAGCCCGAAGATAACACTTCTCAATATGCAGCTCTAGCTCCGACAGTGTTCTCTCAAGATGTTCGTTATAAATATCCCTATCCGAAATATACTCATACTTATTATACTCATCCCTACCCGTCTCGTCATAATGTTTGTCTAATAGGCAGTTAACATAATGTATAACAGGAGAAAATAGCCTTGTCAATAACATGGAAGATACTATATACGACGGTGGCTTAAGTCCGTCTCTTATTGCCTTAGGAGAAATCTCAATATAACGCTCCAAGATAAAAATTATGTCCTGAATTAAAGTTTTTTTCTGCTGTTGTGTTTTTTTGGGGTTGTCAAGAGTATGACGCAGCTCCTGAAGAATATTGGCCTGAAAGCCCGTGACATCCACCCTTAAAAACTCGAACTTGTGATGTAGACTCGTAGCGATTTTTTTAAGAATCATTGTTTTCGCACGCTTACCTCCAGTGTTTACCACTAATACTTCGCTAAACTGCTCCGCAAGAGACGCGAAAGGAATGTCGTTATAATAATCACATACTACGACAAAAGCCGTGCCTGAAAGGCCTTCAGCACCCCTAATGATAGCTTCATGACTCTTTTTTATCGCAGCTTCGGACATAGTTATAGCGTCGATCTTTAAAACACCGGCGACACGAAAAAATTCAAGATGAAACGGTGAATATTCACTGGGATACGACCGCAAAACCCTTAGCAAAGGAGAATCTTCTTTTATAACATGATCCGACAGCCTGAAAACAGCACGTTTATTGTGAGGATAAGAATCCAAAGCATTGTGAAAAGCAGACTCTCCCCAGTGATTTCCTATCGTAGGGTCGGCGCCTTCAGCTATTAGACTGAAAATTTTAGCAGCCTTTTTTTCTACACTGTCATCACCATATAATATAGTGTCGTGCAACTCTCTCGTTCGAAGGCTTATTATCGGCTGAGAAAGATGCTGTTTTAATAAAGGATCCATATATTAGATGGTGAATATAATGTTCTCAAAATATATCATTCACGGTGAAGAAGCAATAAAAATAATTTGAAAAATGAAAAAGAAGAGAGGCGATTAGTGATATAGAGAAAAAGCTATTGGGGAGAAATGCCCAGGAGAGGACTCGAACCTCCACACCTCGCGGCACCAGATCCTAAATCTGGCGTGTCTACCAATTTCACCACCTGGGCTTGTGTTGAAATGACATTATATGTGATACCGTACTTTTTTTGATAGCGATATATTTCCACATATATCATTTTGACAAACTATTGTCTATCTGTTGATCTTGCTCAATAATTTGTTATGGTATCTGCTCAATAACACCAAGGCAAGGACAGCGCCTAACAAAGCATATGCCATATCGGCCTGAGTGTCCCAAATATATCCTTGCATACTCAAAAAATACTCAGCAGACTCTCCTAACATCAAAGCGAAAACCCACTCTGCAAGCTCATAAAATGCACTTATCGCTAAGCATATACAGACCACAATAAAACTTAACCACTTGCTCTGTTTAAGAGGGGAGGTTCTTATCAGCAATTCCCTTGCGATTATCGCAGGGGCAAAACCTTGAAATAGATGCCCGAACTTATCGTAGTCATTTCTAGTAGAGTTAAAAACCTCTTGTATCCAGTTAAATAACGGAACCTCTGCATAGGTATAATGCGATCCAACCATTAAAACGATGCAATGCAACAAGATTAAGATATATGACAGCTTTGTGAGCTTGAAATATGGAAAAGTGATGGCAATGGCAAAAAATCCTGCCATAGCAGGACCAGCCTCTAAAAACCAGGTAAGCCTATCGTATGGATTTATCGAAGACCATAAAAGTACGATAAAAAATATGGCAACCCATACGAAATAAAATATATTTTCTTTTTTATACATATATTCCCAACCCTCTTTGCTATATCTATATTGGATGTTATTGTTACTTATAGATAATGACATGAAGAATGACAATGACAAACTGATGCTACGCCACTAAAGTGAGAGTAGCGCTTAAGGTCAGTGACAAATTGATGTTGCGTGCTAATCTCGAACCCTAACTTTCACCAATTACCCGAACAACCCTTCGAAGGACTCTTGGCGTTCTTTGCGGTGGGCGTGGTCGGTGAGTTCATTGACATGAAGAGGGACGCCGGTGAGGAATCCTTCGTTAATGAAGGCTATATCGCTGTCGGGGTGCTCTTCTACTTCGAAGTTCTTGCCGTTCATATAATATATGTCACTTTCGGGGCGTTTGTCTTTTTCGACGACCTCAATCCAATATCCTGAACCTTGCCTGGCGAGTTTATATCCACGGGCAGGCGTGCTGGGGATTGTTATATTCAGAAGCGTTCCTTTAGGAAGAGGATGGTCGAGGACATGTTGGACGATAGGGGTGATATGAGGCTCGGCGATGGCATAGTTCGGGTTGTGTATATCAGCGCACGAAAACGCCACACCAGGGATGCCACGGAAGATTCCTTCGATGACGCCACCAATAGTTCCGCTGTATAGACAATTCCTTCCAGAGTTTGGACCACTGTTTATACCGGAAACTATGATGTCAGGAGGGGAGTCAAGAACTTCAGAAAGGGCAAGCTTTACACAGTCGGCAGGAGTGCCACCAACACGCCATGCCTCTACATCGTTGGGCCACTCTACACGTTCTAACGTTACGGGCTTGCGGATAGAGATCCCCATGCCTGCACCAGACTGCTCGACTTTAGGCGCTACGATGACGACATCGCCAAAGTCTTTTAGTCCGTTCCACAGATGCTTCAGCCCTGGGGCGTCGATACCATCGTCGTTAACAAGAAGAATCTTAGGCATAGTACAAAATCTCGCAAGTTGTTATCATAAAAGCAAAATAGTACAGTAAAAGCCATTTTAAGAAAATAGGAACTTTCGATGAAGACAGCAATAACGCCGACGCGCCAAGAAGATTATCCCGAGTGGTACCAGCAGGTTATCAAGGCCGCTGACCTCGCAGAGAACTCTCCCGTAAGAGGATGTATGGTGATAAAACCATGGGGATATGGAATATGGGAGAAGATACAGCAAGAACTTGATAGGCGTATCAAAGCCACCGGACACGAAAATGTGTACTTCCCGCTATTCATACCGCTAAGCTTCCTAGAAAAAGAAGCATCACACGTCGAAGGCTTCGCAAAAGAATGCGCCATAGTAACACACCATCGCCTCGAAGGTAAAGACGGCAAACTCATTCCCGCAGGAGAGCTCGAAGAGCCCCTCGTCGTACGCCCAACATCAGAGACGATAATAGGACACTCCTTCTCGAAATGGATACGCTCACACCGCGACCTGCCAATGCTGATAAATCAATGGGCAAACGTCGTAAGATGGGAGATGCGTACTAGAATGTTCCTAAGAACGATGGAATTCCTATGGCAAGAAGGTCATACCGCACACGCCACAGAAGAAGAAGCCGTCGAAGAGGCAGAGAAAATGCTCGAAGAGTATAGAACCTTCTGCAAAGACTTCCTCGCTATGCCGGTGATATGCGGCGAAAAGACTCCACAAGAGAGGTTCCCCGGTGCCGTGACAACATACGCCATGGAAGCTATGATGCAAGACCGTAAAGCTCTACAAGCTGGCACATCGCATTACCTAGGACAAAACTTCGCTAAAGCCTTCGATATAACATTCTCCGACACCGAAGGCGCACTGAAACACGTATATATGACGTCTTGGGGAGTTGCTACACGTCTCATCGGCGGCGTAATAATGACACATAGCGACGACGACGGACTTCGCCTGCCACCACGCATCGCCCCAAAACAGGTCGTGATAATACCGTTCCTCACAAAAGAAGAGCATAACGAATCGGTAATGAAATATGCTAACGACCTCGCCGATGATATCCGTGCACAAAACTTCCACGGACACGATGTCACCGTCGTCGTCGATGACAGAGATATGCGCGGAGGAGAGAAAAATTGGCACTGGATAAAGAAGGGGATGCCAATACGTATAGAAGTAGGACCTCGTGATATAGAAAATAATAACGTATGTATGGCACGACGCGATAAAGGACATAAAGATAAAGAAATAATAGCTCGCAACGATATCGTCGCTGCTATAGTGCCTACGCTCGACGATATACAGAATACATACCTAGAACAAGCGCTGAAAATGCAAAAAGAGAATTCACGTTCCGATATAGCAGACTTCGAAGAGTTCAAAGCTTTCTTCACACCGAAAAATGCCAATAAACCTGAGCCCCATGGCGGCTTCGTTTATGCAAAATGGTGCGGCGAAGACTCCTGCGAAAATAGATTATCAGACCTTAAGGTGTCGATACGGTGCTTGCCAACAGAACAGTCCGGCAGCGAAGGCACCTGCGTCGTCTGCGGCAAAAAAGCCACCATCGACGCCCTTTACGCAAAATCTTATTAAGAGCATATAGGAATAGCGTATAACTATACGCTATAAAACCCCAAGCCCCTAGCATTTTTCCTTCTTTAAACTTTGGCTTTCCGAGCACTCCGTGGTAGAAATTGGGGTTCAGAGCTTTATTAAACAGTAAATGTCTTTGGTTTCTGCGTAAGGTCAGCTATTACTTGAGAGAGAAATCCGGGTTGAATTCTATCATCATCATTGTTATGTCATCGGATTGTGGCTCTTCATCGGCGAATGCTTTAACGTCGTCATAAATACGCTCTATAAACACCTTAACATTATCATTATGGAACCGATCGGCTTTTTCTAGAAGCCGTGTTTCGGAATATACTTCTCCTTTTGTGTTGAATGCTTCTGTTACGCCGTCGGTATAGAGGTATATTTTATCGCCTTTTTGAAGGGAGATGCTATCGTTTTCATATTGATTGTCGGATTCAATACCTATAGACATGCCATGTTTTAGAGTAAAATATTCTGCAGGCTTATCTTTTCTTATTATTATAGGAGGATTATGTCCTCCGCTAGAATATGAGAGCACGCCGGTTTTGATGTTTAAGATACCCAATAAAACCGTAACAAACATACAGGTTTCATTTTCTTTTGATATCTGAGCATTGACTTTTGTTAAGATCTTGCCGGGGTCGTTTTTCACATTACGTGCTATTGTTTCTATCAAGGTATTACTTACAGCCATGAAAAGCGACGCGGGAACGCCTTTACCCGCCACATCACCGATTACCAAGCAGAGGTTGTCATCGTCTATCATAAAGAAGTTATATAGATCACCGCCAACCTCTTTTGCGGATTTTAGGATAGCATATATATTAAATTCTTTTTTGTCGGGGAATGCAGGAAACAGCATCGGTATCATGCTCATCTGTATCTCATGGGCGATATGCAGCTCGCTCTCTATGCGCTCTTTCGAGATTGCTGTATGTTTCAATGATTCAACGGCAGAATTAAGAGATCTTAATGTTGTATTGAAGATATCTCCAAGCTGTTTAAATTCAGTAGCTCCTTGTGGTTTTATCTGTGCTTTCGTGAGCTTTTTGAGGTCTATTTTTTTCATCGTATTGATGAGCGAGGTGATGGGTGCCGTTAGAGATTTCGAGAAGAAAAAACATAAGAAGATGGCTATGGCTATGATGATAGAGGTAGTAGTAACAATTTTCATAACTAGAGCACTGACGGCGTCGGCGATATCGGCGTTTTTTACTGCAATGGCTGCTTCGATTTCATCGAGATAGAAACCTGTCCCGACGATCCATCCAAGCGGCTCGAAAATCTTGACATACGAGAGTTTCAAAACATCTGGGATAAGAGAGCCATCAGATGTTGGCTTGGGCCATAGGTATTCGACAAAACCATCACCATCACGTTTACAAGCATTTATCATGGCAGTGAAGAGGTTTTTCTCTTCACCGATGGCAGTGTTGTAAGAAGGGTCATCGAGGATAATACCATCGAGATCGGGGAACGACTTGTGCATGACCATTTTCGGATACATAATCATTGTAGGGGCTGGTAGTGTGTCGTCATTTATCCAGAAATAGCCATTTCCGTCGTCGTAGACCATCTTTTGTATAGAGACTATCGCTGCTATTTTTGCTTCGTCGAGAGCATTGTCGATGTAACGCCCTGTGCCGAGAATCCATCCCCATTCTGGAATGCGACGGACATATGTCATTTTGGGTTCGTACGTTTCTCCTAGGCCTTCTTTTAAAGGCTTCGGCCAGTTATATACTGTATACCCTTCGAGGGTTTCTTCGGTGATCGTTGTGAACGATGTTATCAGATAAGCGAGTTGATCATATTGATCATATAGAGGGCTACTGATATGTACGCTTTCGAGATGCGGAAGAAGAGGGTGCATTAGTAGCATCGCATTGTTGAAGTCGCTCTGCTGAACCCATACGTAGTCGTTATAGTCATAGCGTATACGACGTATTGTTTCGAATACATTGTGCTGTGCTTCTTCGAGAGAGATCTCGCCGGATGTATAACGCTCGTTCTGGTAGTCGATGATAGAAGAGCAGATGTCGATGACGTTCTTCAGTCGTGTGCCGTATTGTTTCTTCAGAAACTCGAAATCTTGTGAGTTTTCATAGTTGATTCTGATGGTCTCATAGGCAATGTCGACGAGACTTTTAAGGTCGCGCTTTTTTTTTGCCATCTCTTCGAAGCGAAACTGCTCGATGTCAGCACCGCCCTTATTTTTTATGGAAATAACTGCAATAGACAAGGAAATAATGGCAGAAAATAATACTATACCTAATGTCGTCAATAAAATTTGTGTGCGTATTTTCATATGATGGCCTCAAAAAAACGTTTAACTTATATGATTAATGGGGAGCGCTTTTTATCATATATTTATAGCGGACAGGTGATTTCTATCCGCTAAACTCTATAACTATCCGCTATTTAATGGTAAACACTTTACCATTAACAGTGTCGATACACAGTTCTGTCATCGTCTTTTTAGGATATTTTATCGCATATCCTATGAAGAAGTATGAAAAGACGAGAAAGGCTACCAATAAAACTATTCTAATAACAAACATTAGTATCCCGTCCGTATCATGGCGTCGACGACAGCTTCGCTGATTTCCCATTCATTAAGTTTTATGATATCATTAGTGCTTAGGTTGAAGACGCTCTTCGAAGCATATATATGGTCGATGATGATCTTATCGCTGACATTAGCGTCGGATAGAGCTTTGATGTCATAGACAGAAAGCTGCTGTTGGTTGTCGAGACGCGACAGCGTCTGTGGGTTTCTGTTTTCGAGGATCATACGTTCTTGATCGTCGAGCTCTGATCCTATGATACTACCAACTAGTGCGCCGATAGCACCACCGATGAGGGCGCCTTCGCCGTCGTCGATAAGAGCGCCGGTTCCTGCCCCGATAGCCGCTCCTGTAAGCGTCCCTGTTTGCTGCCTCGTTTCACATCCTGAACAAAAAACAAGCGCTACTGCCGATAATAATCCTACTGCTAAATATTTTTTCATCTTCTTTCTCCTGCGTAGATGATAAAGTTTCACATATATCACAACACCCTACACCAAAGACATCATGATAAGCAAATATTTTTTTCACTGATAACTGGTCACTGGTCACTGGTCACTGATCCAGCCATTCATTTGTGAGGTTGAAAAGATCGATGACGACGTCTTTCTTATGCGTCTGTATATGTGTGGTGTCGGTGTTTACTATGTCTTTGGGCTCTGGCGCGAGGTCTTGTAGTTTCTCGGCGGCGGAGGAGGGGATTTTAAGGTCTCCGTTGCCGTTGACTATCAAGAATTCTCCATGCATCCGTTGTACGTGGTATCCAGGCTCGACCTTGTTGAAGATCATTGTCGCTGCCATTGCTAGCGGACCTCTGAAAAACCAATAACCAGGGACGATATTGTAGAAGATATTGCAAAGGCCTGCACCGCCGTAAGCGATGACTCCTGGGCCGAGCTCCTGACCCTGGACGTTGGCGAGGTGGTACGTCGCTGGCGTCATGATGGCTCCAGCACTTATCCCTATTATCGCTGTAGGCTTGCCGTCGGACCACTCCTGCTTCCGCACCCACTGTGCTATCGTCACAACCTGCTGTGGGGTGTCGTAAGCACCGCGACGTACTGAAGGGACGTGCAGTGCTCCACGTATTTCCCTCATAAGCTTGAAGTCAGGAGGGTATTCGTAAGAGATAAGAGCTTTGTCGCCATGGTCGGGGACGGCCTCAAGGCCGAGCTTTCCCGTCCCTAAGCCCGCCATTATGATGAGACACTGCAAGCCATCACTCGGAACTTCGACAGGGAGGCTTACGGTGAACGCTGCCGTTCCGCCGGCGTCGCCGACATCAAGGACAATATCGCGGAAGACTCTAGGGCCTACGTCGTCGTTAGTTTCGTAGACGTCTTCGGAGATGACCTTGCCGTCGATGATGCCGTGGTCGAAAGATGCAACAGGGCCGCTCTTGCCGGGAGGCATGCAGCCGCAGGCTAAAAACAGTAAAGCTGTACAATACGATAATATTCTCATCCCCACAACATAGCCTTTTTTTGAAAATTGCGATACAAAAATATTTATTGTTTCTTTTGCACTAAAATCATCACCTCTGATATCCCTAGAAGAACAACAAATGGGAGGTGGGGAATGTCAGGAGCATTAGGAGCATTAGGAGCATTAAATAGATTACAAAGTTTTTTTAGCACAACAAGAGAGCCCGACCTTGAAATGGGGGAAGGTGTTCAAGCAGATCAGGTAGGAACTTTGCAAGTTCATGAGAGCTCAAGGAGTGTTATATTTTTCAGCAACAAATCTAAATGTTTTGATATATCGCTCTTGGTGGTAGGTGCTGTAACTGGTATATTCGGATTATTATCAGGTCATAATTTTGTTATGATATTGGGTTCTGTGACAGTCTTAATAGCAGGTGCGAAAGTATATGGTTCTCATATCATAGATGAAGATCGAAAAACGGTGATAAGGGATTATAATTTTACGGTGGGTCTCGAAGGCGCCGCTGATGCCGTAGGAGATGCCGCCGATAGAGTAGACAAAGAGACAGATGAGCTTGTAGTCGCTTCCGATGCCGTAGAAGACGCCGCCAATAGAGTAGACAAAGAGACGGATGAGCTTGTAGTCGCTTCCGATGCCGTAGAAGGTGCCGCCGTGAAAGTAGATAAAGAGACAGATGAGCTTGTAGTCGCTTCCGATAAACTTCAAGAGCAGATAGAAAGCATGGAGTCGAGGATCTCCGATAGGGAGGCGAAGCTTCAAGAACAAGAAGCGGAAATTGCTTCTAAACGACAAGAGCTTGAGGGCTTTCAGAAGCAGGCATTAGAGGGATCGAAAGAAAGAGAACAACAGTTTTCAAAGATGTTGTGTACGATAAATGCAAAGGAAGAAGCGCTACAAAAAGAAAGAGCAGATTTTAATGTTTATGTTGCTGAACAGAGAGCGGGCATTGATAACGAAAGGAAAAGCCTCGCTTCCCAAAGAGAACAGTTTGCAGCTTTACAACAAACGGTTTTCGCGGATCTCATGAATCGTCAGCAGCCTGGTCAGCAGACTGCTGCAACAGTTAAATAATTTTACCTATTCCAGAGGTCGAAAGCTTTGCATAGCTTTTCGGTCATCTTAGCTTCTGTGAGGGTGTCAGGGAAGTCTTTCGCGATTTCTTTGACGACCAGCTTCTCTATGGCCTTGTGGCTTGAAAGTGCATGACGGAGCTCCCCGAGGAACTGCGGAGGAGCTACGAGGGCAAATTCTTCGAAAGTGCTGTAGCTACTGAGCTCTTTGGCAAGCTGTTTCGCCCATACCTGCTCCTGATGACGGTGAGGGCTGACAGAACGCTCTTTGCTGTGTGTCGCTGTACCACTGCTAGAATGTCCGCGGCCTTGCTTGTCAGCATTGATATCACCAGGATGTGCACGGCCGAGTTCATTAGATAACGACTTGATCTTATTTATCTTCTTCCCTAGACCTTCGACTTCAAAAAAATGTGCACTGCTGCTGTTCGCCACCAAAATCAATAACGTCTTCATGTTTTTCATAATCTGTGCTCCTTTTTAATTGTTATACAACGATACCATCGCATCATAACACAATTTCCGTCAAGAAAATGCGGCGATGCTGCATTTTCATTGAGCATTGAACATTGAGCATTGAGCAATGATGATTTTGCTATCCGCTAAACGCTATAACTATCCGCTAGTTTTAGTGCGAGCGAGGATCATCTTGGCTTTGTGGATGCCCAAAGCCCTTACATAGTACCACGCCGTATATTCTATGACTTCTTCAGGCGATAAATCGCCAGGAACTCCCAAAAAATCACGCTTGCGGCGCGTGAGGTCGTATAGACTCAATGCCGCAGAAACAGAAAGGTTGAAACTTTCTACCATGCCGTACATCGGAATCCTATAACGGATATCACACAAAGCACGAGCTTCTTCGGAAAGACCAATACTTTCATTGCCAAAAAGAAGGCATATAGGCTTGTCGACGGGAAGATCTTCTAGCGTTACGTCGCCGTCGACGCAAGCCCCCGCGATTATCAGACCACGTGATGCCGAGGAGAAGGCCTCGAGAGAAGGGTGACGGTAGCATTCCGCCCAGCGGTCGGTGCCCTGCATGGTCTTTTTCCCTGAGGTTCTCTTCCGTATTATCGGATTTATTATATGGACGGTATTGACACCTAGTGCTTCGGCGGAGCGAACTACTGCCAGGGCATTATGGATGTCGTAAGGTTCTTCTATGGCGACGTGTATAGAAGACATCCTATTTTCTATCGTTCCGGCGATACGCTTTATGCGTTCTTCGGTGAAGCACGGCGACAGTGCCCTTATTATATCCTCGGCAGTATAATTTTCGATAAGGGAGTCGAAGATGTTTCTGTGCGTTGTTATGTCGTGGACCATAATATTGTATTATCCGTCAATGTTTTGATAATGGCCAGCTTCCATATGATGATGGCGAAGACAGACTGAAGAAAGGCATTCTAAGCAAATCAGATATCGATGGTGTTCTTGCGAAAAGAGAATCGATGACGTCGAGAAGAGCTTCGCATATTCTTTTGTGCTTTTTAACACGACCATGAATTTCACTGTCGAGAACAGCGGCGTGTGTGTGTTCATAGAGATCTTCTAGAGATAATTCTTCAGGATATGTACATTCCTTTCCAGAGATAAGAGCGGCGAAAATTTTACCTGCCATGATAAGAGTGTTATTTTGTGGGGTGACGTAGACTTCTTTTGGTAAAAGAGCTCGGCGCTCATCGGAAGAAGAGCTTGCCTTGGCAACGAGAGGTCCAAATTCATCGAAGAGGCAGAGTTTTATTGTAGAGCGTCGATCATCGACGACATAAAGAAGGTTGTCGACGTCGATCTCTCGGAATATTACGAACCCTGCAGAGTTGATGTGTTGTATGCCTTTGAGGAGCTGTCTCAAGGCGTGACGTAGCTTTTCTAGGGATATCCTGCCGGGCTCCGGCGATGCCAATGCCTTTCGTATATCAACGCTTTGGACATCTTCGAGCAAGAGATAGAAATTGTCTCTGTCTTCTTTAAAATCTATGAGACTCACCAGAGAAGAATATTCTACTGTACTGAGGTCTTTTAAAAGATTGCGCATAGGTTTTACGGGATGCCTCTTAGGAAGAACCTTTATAGCGCAATGTTTGTTATAATAGTCGCGGCGTAATACGCGGAAATCGGCGTATGCTTTGTTGGCAACAATATCCGTGATGACATGCTCTTTGAAGAGCTCTTCTATGGTTGCCTTTTCTTGTCTTATTCTTCTTTGTTCTTGTTTTTTTCTTCTCTTTTCATAAAAAGCTTTCGCTTTTTCTTGAACTCCATCGTCTTCTTTTAGAAACCGTTCTACAGACAAACTTCTCGATACAGCTTTTCTCGTTGTTTTGTCGGACTCGAGCAGCGGCGTTGGTGTTTTACAAGACGCTGGCGATTGTGGTGATAAAGTAGTAGCTGTCGGCGGCGGAGCTGTAATGCCAGAAGCTGATATCTGAGGTGATGACATATTAAATCCCTCCTATGTTTTCAGCGATGGTATCCAAAAAAACAAAAAAAAACAAGAGGACTTTTCAGTTATCAGTGACCAGTGACCAATGCTTTTAATAGCGTATAGTTATAGCGGATAGCGTAGAGTTATAATTCACCATTTATTGTTCACGGTTCACCAATCAGAAATGGGGGTCTGGGGGAGAATTCCCCAGCCAGACTCCTTCTTTAAACTTTTGTTCTCCGTGCACTCCGTGGCTCCGTGGTAGAAAAATCCTATTCCGAACCCCGAAATTATTGATCATTGAGCATTGATTCTAGTTTTTGCCAGCGGGAAAATGCCTGATCGAGATCTTCCTGGGCCTTGGCGAGAGCGTCGCATGCCTCTTTAAGCTTTATGCCGTCGCTTGCGATAGCAGGATCCTCAGTAGCCTTGGTGAGAGTGGCGATGTTTTTCTCGATGGTGACGATCTTATCTTCCATGTCGGCAAGCTCGCGCTTCTCACGGTATGACAAAGACGGCTTTTTTGTCTTTTTACGCTGCGGAAGCTGCTGGCGGCGTTCTTTGGCGCGCTGACGACGTAGCTCTTTACGCCACAACAACCACGAGGCAGTGTCGTTGAATGCGTTGCCATCGACGGCGATGAGTCTGTCGGCGACGCGGTCCATCATGGCACGGTCGTGTGTTATCATTATTACCGCGCCGGGGAAGTCGTCGAGGCCTTCTTCGAGGATCTCTAGGGTGTCGATGTCGAGGTCATTGGTGGGTTCGTCGAGGAAAAGGACGTCGGCGGGCTTTATCATAAGACGTGCGATTATTACACGAGCGCGTTCTCCACCGGAAAGCTCCGACATCGGAAGTTCTAGGCGGTCTTTTGTGAAAAGAAACCTTTCACACCAACCCTCGACGTGGATGTTCTTGCCGCGATACTGTATCATGTCGCCTGCCGGCGCTAGGCCACGACGCAGAGAAAGCGATAGGTCGAGTTTCTCCCTATGCTGGTCGAAGAAGAAGATGTCGAGGTCGTTTGCACATTTAACAGTGCCGCTGTCGCTGTCGAGCTCTCCGGCGAGGATCTTCATAAGAGTAGATTTCCCACTGCCATTCTCTCCGACGATGCCAAGCCTGTCGCCACGGAGGATGTCGATGTCTAGGCCAGAAAACAGACGATTGCTACCGTATGCCTTGCTGAGGTTCTTTGCGGTGACGAGCTTACGAGTAAGCCTACCAGAATGTTCTACGGAGATCTTTGCCTTCTTATCGATGTTACGACGCTTTATACAGGAAAATTCCTGCTGGAGCTTCGCGGCCTCCTGGATGCGCGACCGTGACTTCGTAGTACGCGCTTTTGGCGTCTGCCTAAGCCACTCTTCTTCACGACGCAACTTCGAACGCAGGCTGCTCTCCTGGCGCTTTTGTGCCTTGAGGAACCCTGCACGGCGTTCCATAAACTCAGCATAAGCATCGTCTACAATGAAAAGACCTCCAGGGTATATGGTGCTGATCTCCCACGTCCTGGAACATACAGTGTCGAGGAAAACCCTGTCGTGGCTGGTGACGACAAACGTCATCGACGACTGCCGAAGGAAACCCTCCAGCCATAAGATACTCTCGATATCAAGATGGTTCGTCGGCTCGTCGAGAAGAATGACGTCAGGCTCCGCGACGAGAACCCTGGCGATGGTAAGACGACGCTTCCACCCGCCAGAAAGATCGTTGGCGTTGATGGCGATGTCAGAGAAGCCTAGCTCGCCAAGGACCTTGCGGACGCGAGAATAACGCTCGTGGTCGTCGAGGTGCGACACACCCACAGCGGCATCAGCGACGACATCTTCGACGCTACCGTCGAATTCCTCGACATTCTGAGGGACATAGCCGACGCGTAGGCCTTTGTTGGTGATGATGACACCATCGTCGGGGTTCTCGGCGCCACAAAGAAGCTTGAGGAATGTCGACTTGCCCGTACCATTAGGGCCGATGAGACCTATCCTGTCTCCAGAGAATATCGTCGCAGAAATGTCGCTGAAAAGATCGCGAGAACCGTATCCTTTGCTGATGTTTTGACAGTCAATGAGAGGTGTCATGATGATTTCGTTGGCAGAGTTTTTTCTTGCTGGTATGTCTTAAAAGTCATGACAACATTGTATATTATGATAGCAAATAACATCCAGTGTAATGCTATAGGGTTGGAATACGCCACGAAAGGTGCGGAGATAAGGACGCCGATAATTCCAGGGACTACAAGGAAAAGTGTCTCGCCTAAAGCTATCTCCTTCTTGGTGACGAAAGTTAAAGCCGTTAGCGACTGTACAAGGACGCCTACAGTAGTCATGATGGGAAAAGCGACTAGTGGCGATAGACCAAGGAAGAAGAGTACAACTTGCGTTGGAGCGTATATCCCTACGCCTATGGCAGGGAGCATCCCAACAAAAAACATGGCAATAGCACCGATAAAGAGCATCTTACCGTGTAAGGCAATAGCATTGCCGCCGATAGGTAAAAGATTCAGCTGGTTGCTTAACACAAGCATGGCGATGCCAGAAAATCCTACGACCATAACAAGGCGTAGAGTCTGCTTGTTGAGCTTCGTCACTATGAGGCCACTGAAAAAGCCACCAGCACATGACGTCACGACGAGAACGACTAACGTCATAACGTCTATCTCTATGAACTTCAAGAAAAATAACGACTGTACCATGGCAGCCATTACGCTGAAGCCATTAAGAGTTCCAGGGAGCTTCTTGTCGTCGATAAGAGCCCAGTGTTTGTCAAAAGCGATAAAGACGGCAAAGCTTCCTATGCCAAGAGTGTCGGCAATACAGGCAATAAACCCAGAAATAGCAAGGCGTAGCTTGTTGGAGACCTTGACGAGAGAGCCTTCGCTCTTACGAAAAGAAAAGATAATGCTCGCCAAAACGGTAAGCGCTACGACGACGACGATAAACTTTATGATTAAAATCATGAGATATCCTGTTATACCTGTGATTGCGACCTATCTTTCCTTTAGCGCCATAGAGTTAGGTAAGATGGCTCAGTGCGCGACAAGCGAATAGTTGTAACTATTCGCAAGGAGCAAAATGAACCAGATTGCCTGACTCTATGGATGCTATAGGGAACAGGGCATTTTTTTCTTTCTAAGAAGCTCGAACAAAAAACATACTCTCATAAAGATAAATGTCTTAAGCCCTTGCTATTCCTTGTTTTTTTTATTTACCCGCTTGTTATTATTTGGCTTCACCATATATCTTTTTCCAGCAGCACATCTACTTTGCTTCTATCCTCGCGAATGTTTTAACATTCGCTCGTCTTTCACCTTCGTATCTGTACCACTGCAAAAACCCTATGGCAAAGGATAGGTCGCAATCACAGGTTATACCTTAATAATTAAAACATTATACTTATTTTTTTTATATTATACAACAGAAAATAAAACCCTGCCGTATACCCGAAAATAGTAGTAAAAAATTGAAAAAGGGTGCATATTTAAAATAAATGCGGCAATGACGCATAGTTCAGAGTTTTGAGTTTATATAGTTATAGTTTACCATTCAGAAAGGGGGTCTGGGGGAAATTTCCCCAGCAGGTCCTATTTCCTCTCTGTGTTCTCCGTGCCTCTGTGGTGAAAAATCCTATTCCGAACTCCGAACTCTGAACCCCGAACTATTTATTAAGGAGAAAAAAGATGAAACTAAAAATTATTGCTATTTTTGTACTTATCATTGTCGCTGTTGTAGTTTTTCTGCGTACACAACAATATAGCCCCGCTACCGAAGCAAGCATCAAAGAAAAAGTCACTAAGGATCTTGTAGATTCAGCATATGCATATCAAGATGCTATGGAAGCATATTTTAATGTCGAGATAGGAAAAAGAGAGTGGGCGCTGAAGATGAACCTCCGCGAGGCATACATTAAATGCGATGCCACCCACGACGATATCGTCGAATATGTCGATGGATATGGTAAAGAACTCGACAGAAAACTCAGAGAATGGAACCTCAAAATCGAGAAGGGACTTCTAGAACGTAAAGACCCTACCGTTTCGCTAGAAGATTTCGCCGAGAGGGCAGAAGAATATGTCGTAGCACACTACGAAGCTACAACGCTGCCAGAATACGACGAATATGTTATAACGCACAACACCTTCAAAGAGATCGTTATAAGTCTTATGGAAGCCGGAAGGACAACGGAAGAGATCCTTCAAAACCTCGAAGATGGTAACATCACCAACAAGCGTGTACTCTCACGGATAGAGTACTGGCAGAAAAAAGCTCTTTGATAGCTTAACTGGCCTTACGCGCGACTCTCACTTTAGTGGTGTAGCGCGTAAGGTCAGAGCTTAACTGAAGCTATTAATTATTTCGATAGCTGTTGAGGAAGACGGCTGCAGCCTGCGATACGTTGAGAGAGTCGATATTCCCCAACATAGGAATATATACGCGGAAGTCGGCGTTCTTACTAATAATAGGCTGTATGCCCTTGCCTTCAGAGCCTAAAACTAGCAAGGTCTTGTCAGGGAAATCGAAGCCGTAGAGCGACGACGATTCTTCTCCAGCCTCGGCACATACCACCCAAAAATCTTCTTTTTTGAAGGCCCTAATAGTCTCGGCAAGATTCGATACCTTGGCGATATCAACGAGCTCAGAAGCGCCAGCGCTAGTCTTCGTAGCAACAGGGGTGATGTCGGTGCCGCGGTTCTTGGAATATATGACAAGATCGACACCAAAACATTCACAAGAACGTAATATCGCTCCCAAATTCTGCGGGTCGTAGATAGAGTCAAGCATGACAACAAGGTTCTTATCAGCATCGCGAGAGCTCACCAAAAAATCCTTGAGAGCCGGTTGCCCACGCTCTTTGACGGCAGCAACGTATGACTGGTGAGAATCAGAATTCACCAAAGACCCAAGATCGCGCTTGGGGACCTCTTTGACGCGAATCTTTTTCTTGATAAGCTCACGATATAAAGCATCGTCGGACTTCTGCGATGTATATACCTCAACAATGCGAGAAGGGGACGCCCTCAGGACTTCGGAGATGCAGTTCTTCCCCATGATAAGACGAAAATTCTTTCTCATGCTTTCGAGCTCTTATAAAACACACCTGAAGCAATAGCCAATACGATAATATTCATGATAGAGACCATGGTAAGACCGCCGATAAAACCGTCTATGATAAGAAAAACCAATCCTATAGCATAACACGCTATAAAAGGTTTCTTGATCTCTTTGATGACTGGCTGCGTATATTGTACAAGCCATGCGACGATAATAAATCCTAAACCAATAAATGATAACATAAGACTGCTCCTTGTTTTAGTGCATTTATATACATTTTATCACGAAATTTGTTTTTGTCGATTAAATTATTTCGTCGTATTGTCGTTAAACATGCCACGTGCTATTTTTAAATAGCGTTTGTAAAAAACAATACAACGAAATCAGACATTAAAAAATTAAAAAATGAGGTTTAATAATGAAAAAAATTGCTATCCTAATCGCAGGAGTGACCCTTGTGCTTACGGCGTCAACGCCTTTGATGTCAGCATTAATTAGAAGTGATTTCGACGATGAAACATATGATGAAATAACTGAAACCGAAGTTTCAGATCACGACGGATACCAAAAGATCGAAAATGTTGCACAGTATAAGGATGCCAACTGGAACAACGTAGTATGTAGCGTAAGCAATATATCGTTATCAGAAGCATTCGATATTGCTGATGGTAACCCAGTAATAACATATTTCTTCTACACTAAAGGATATAAAATGGTCCTTGAAACAAAAGATGGTGGATATCGACTTTTTCGCCATGGCGACACCGTATTCTTCACAGGAAGCCCATGGTGGGGATCTGCTCCAGGGCTCGCCGACGGATATGTTAAGCTGTAATTCATGAATATAACAGCTATGATTAAAGAAGAGAGCTAAAATAAGAGCTCCTAATTCTGCAATCATCAATCAGTATTCTGCATTAAACTTGGGGGCGGTTGGACAGGCTCAGAACTTTTGATTGGGGGCTCTGGAAGTCAGCCTCTCTCGGGTAGGATTTTTAGACTGTCTTCTTATTCGGTATAAAAGGATTAAATAGAGGCGGTTAAATTTATTTAATGGTAGAATTGTTAATGTTATCTTTACAACAGGATTGAACTACGATGAAGCAACGTATGCCACAAAAAAACTCGATTAGAATAGATGAGATCGATCTCAAATTAGAAGAATCAGAGAGCGTGCTGTCTGAGAAAATTGCGGAGATCCTAGGTATTTCTCGATGCGAAATTATTGATTATGTGGTAGTAAAGCGTGCCGTTGATTCGCGAGACAAAAGAAAAATACAGTTCGTTTATTCTGTAGACGTGAAATTGTCTGATCCCGAAAAGTATTTTTCAGAAATACTGCTGAGAGACAAGGGGAAAGTTCTTAGGCATCGCGTACGACTGCAACCTCCCTATGAATATGAAATAAAAGAAGTTTTGTTCGATAAAAACAAATCGCGCCCAGTTGTTATTGGTACTGGACCAAGTGGTTTGTTTGCGGGCTTGCTTTTGGCAAAAGCAGGATTGAAGCCTATTGTGGTTGAGCAAGGGAAAAAGGTGGAAGAGCGTGTTAAAGATGTGAATAAATTTTTTACTACTGGAAAGCTGAATGTAAAATCAAATGTGCAATTTGGCGAGGGAGGAGCAGGGACTTTTTCTGATGGGAAGTTACATACGGTGATAAACAATCCTAGGAAAAAGTTCGTCTTCGAGGAATTGATTGAGGCAGGCGCTTCACCGGAAATTGGAATCGATGCCCAGCCGCATATTGGGACAGATAAGTTACGCGAAGTTGTTAAAAATATCAGAGAGAAAATAATAGAACTGGGCGGAGAAGTTCGCTTTGAAACGTGTCTGACAGATATAGAAATCAGAGACGAAAAAGTGGTGGCTGCAGTTTTTAACGGCAACGAAAAGATTTTGGTTGATGACCTTATTTTGGCTATAGGACACTCGGCGAGAGATACATATCAGATGCTTTATGATAATAAATTGGCAATGGAAGCCAAACCT
Organism: Waddliaceae bacterium; assembly: GCA_018694295.1. Lineage (NCBI taxonomy): Bacteria > Pseudomonadati > Chlamydiota > Chlamydiia > Parachlamydiales > Waddliaceae > Waddliaceae bacterium. The sequence goes on along the minus strand of JABHNK010000035.1, from coordinate 33,930 downwards.
TTCTCTATGGGAGTGAGAATCGAGCATACTGCCGAAATGATAAATCGCGCTCAATATGGTGATTTTTACAGACATCCTAAGCTGCCAACGGCTAGGTATCGACTGGCGGTTCACCTGGAAAACAAACGTTCTGTATATTCCTTCTGTATGTGCCCAGGAGGGACTGTAGTGGCTGCGGCTTCTGAAGAAGGGCGATTAGTAACAAATGGGATGAGCGAAAAAGCTCAAGACGGTAAAAACTCCAATAGCGCTCTTCTGGTGGGCGTCTCGCCGAGTGATTTTGAATCAGAGCATCCTTTGGCAGGCATAAAATTTCAGCGTTATTGGGAAGAAAAGGCCTATCAAGCTGGAGGTGGGAATTATAAGGCCCCAACACAACTAGTAGGGGATTTTTTAGAGAATAGACCTTCGGTAAGATTTAAAAATATTTCGTCAACATATAAACCAGGAACAACATTGACTACTTTAAATGGTTGTTTGCCTGATTATATTCTCGCCAGCTTGAGAGAAGCCTTGCCAATTTTTAGCCGAAAAGTAAAAGGCTTCGCTAATCCTGAAGCGGTTTTGGTAGGCATAGAAACACGCAGCTCTTCTCCGGTTAGAATTGTCCGTGATGAAAATTTCCAGTCCAATATAAAGGGAATATATCCAGCGGGAGAAGGCGCTGGTTATGCCGGTGGTATTATTTCTGCTGCCATTGATGGTTTAAAGGTAGCCGAAACTGTCATTATGAATCACGGGTAATAGAGCCATTTTAGTAGAATAGGCTCTATTGATGAGGGGTTACAAATACTTTCCTTTTATAATTAGTCGGATATTGTGCTATAATAACAATGAATCATCACAAGATGTGTTGATTCTATCGGCAGCACTTGAAAATATGTCGATAAAACTAATATTTTTTACCATTACAGAGAGAAATAAAGATGTCAAAATCGAAAGGTACAGTCAAGTTTTTTAACGATCAGAAAGGTTTCGGATTCATCACTCCTGACGACGGAGGGAAGGATCTATTCGTTCATGTCAATGGCCTTGAAGGAGGCGCGCAGTCTCTAAGCGAAGGACAAAAGGTCGAATACGTTGAAGGACCAGGTCGTAAAGGCCCAGAAGCTACAGAAGTAGTGGGTTTATAATACAACTTTTTGGAGTCATAATGGGGTCAGGACGGATATTCGGACATTTGAAATGTCCTAATGTTTGGCCTGACCCTATCTTTTACCCCATCTTCACTTACGTTTTAAAGCGCCAAAAGTAAAATTTCCCGGGATCGCGACAGATCAATATCGCTATGTTCACCCAACTTCAAGCGACTGTGTTTTTCAAGACTTTTAATGATCGTATCAATATCTTTTTCTTTCAAATCCACATCACGTAATGATGTAGGTGCCTGCATAGATTTAAAGAAAGCTACAGTACGATCAATAGCCTGGTCTATTAGTTCGTCATTGCTAGCTGAGGTAATACCTAACACGCGTTCAGAATATTGTAGAAGCTTTTCTTCTTTTTGCTTACGTTGTTTTTTTAATACCGCCGGCAAAATAATGCTAAGCGTGCGAGCATGATCGATACCAAAATTTCCTGTAAGCTCATGGCCGATCATATGCGTTGTCCAATCTTGGGGTACACCGGAGCCAATAAGACCGTTCAATGCTAATGTAGCAGCAAACATAATATTAGCACGCGCATCCATATCTTTTGGATTTTCAAGAGCTTTGGGTCCTTCTTCCATTAATGTTAATAGTAATCCTTCGGCGAAACGATCTTGTACTTTCGCATTGACGGGATAGGTGATATATTGTTCCATGACATGTATGAAGGCATCTATAACACCGTTTGATATTTGTCGAGAGGATAAAGAGAGGGTGGTTTTAGGATCAAGAACAGCGAATAAAGGACGCACTAATGGAGACGTAAAAACCAATTTATCATTACCTTTAGAGATGACAGCGCCGATATTCGTTTCGGAACCAGTAGCTGGGAGGGTCAACACACATCCTAGAGGCATAGCATCTGTAACAGGTATGCCTTTTTTCAATATGTCCCAAGCATCATTTCCGTCATATTTTGCTGCTGCAACGACAAATTTTGCGCCATCGATAACAGACCCTCCACCTACAGCAAGGACAAAATTGAAGTTTTCCTTTTTAATTTTTTCAACAGCCTGCATTAAAGTATCATATTGCGGGTTTGGTTCAATCCCTCCAAATTCATCCCAATCATGATCGACAAGGGCTTCTTTTGCCTGTTCATATACGCCATTATGTTTTATCGAACCACCGCCGTAAAGCAGTAATATTTTGCTGTTTTGAGGGATGCTTTCTGCAATTTTTGCTATCTGTCCCTCGCCGAAATAAATAGCCGTTGTATTTTGAAACATAAATGAATTCATACTATCTCCTTCTGTAAACCGCATAATCTTCTTCTTAAATCGCATATGAGACAATAAAGCAGTATAATAATCAACCAAAATTTTATACGGGGGCACGTGCTGAAACCATGAAGTTAAACACTGACCTTACGCGATAGCCATTATTATGAAGGGATTTCGGAATAGGATTTTTCACCACAGAGTCACAGAGAACACAGAGAAGAAAAGAATATGGCTGGGGGCTCCCCCCAGACCTCCTTTTTCATTGAACAATGAATAAACCCGGACACGGCAGTGCCACCTCTCGCCGTTGTCGTAAAAATAAGGTTGCATCTTTACGTTTGCTATAGGAAAAACAAAGAAAGGAAGTGCAATCAACGACAATGGCGACAGCTGTGCGTCCGTTGCGCGCGCTCTGCGCAGTGGGCGCTCTCTGTGTGCTCTGTGGCTCTGTGGTGAAAAAAATCGGTAGTGCGTAACATCAGTTAATCAGACCTTTCTATATCGTCCCGAATCCTTCAATCCTAATCGGCCTAAATGATTAAAGTTTGATTTTATCTGGTTTTCTTGTATAGTTTTAATTGGCTAATAATTAATAAGGATATCATGTATTTAGGCGAATTCAATACTTTATACGCTCTTCGGAAAGCATCATGTGGCATTTTTTTATGGGAAACTGGTAGTGATAGAGATGTTCTGCTTCCAAATAAATATGTCCCTGTCGGCCTTAAGCTTGATGATACTGTAGACGTTTTTCTTTATAGGGACTCTGAAGACCGCATTGTAGCAACAACTATCACCCCAAAAATTCTTTTACATCAATTTGCCACCCTCGAAGTGAAGGAGGTCACTACAATCGGCGCTTTTTTAGATTGGGGACTTGAAAAAGATCTTTTCCTTCCTTTTGTAGAACAAGTGACAAGAGTCAAAAAAGGTGATAAAGTCACTGTTTTTCTCTATCTTGATGAAAGGACAGACCGCTTGGTTGCTTCAGCGAACGTCAGAGACTTTGCTGAGGAGAACACCACCCTTAAAGAAGGTGAAGAGGTCGATCTGCTAGTAGACCAAGAGTCAGACCTTGGATTTCAGGTAATTATTAACAACAAATATATTGGGCTTCTCTTTGCTAACGAGGTTTTTCAGCCTCTCAGCAAGGGAGGCAGGGTTAAGGGCTTTATTAAAAATATTCGCGAAGATGGTAAAATCGATGTTTCTTTACAGAAGCAAGGCTATGGTCAAATCTCGGATTCACAAGGCCTATTGCTTAAAAAATTACAGGAAAACGAGGGTGTCTTGTATCTTACCGACAAGAGTGATCCTGACTTGATAGTACAGAGGATGCAGATGAGCAAAAAGGTTTTTAAAAAGGCTGTGGGAGCTCTTTACAAACAACGAAAAATCAAGATCGAAAGCGATCGTATTGTCCTTATTCAAAAATAATGATGGTATTGCGCCTGACAACGTTACCGTTATAGACATAAAAAAAGAGATCATTTCTTAGGAAATGATCTCTTTTTTAAATGGGGGCGGTTGGGCAGGTTCAGAACTTTTGACTGGAGTGGCATAGCCGAGAATCGGATCAGGCCCGCTCACAACGAGAAAGGCTTCTCAAGTTAATTTTTTAAAGCAAGCCGCTTTCTGGTTTCTTCAAAAAACGCTCGTAACTATAAAAGATATTAAAAAATATTTCTAAAAGGGCTATAATAGTAATAACAGACAGTAAAACTTTTCCTGGGTTTGCTAATATAGAACTGCCTTTATCGTCAAGATACTGTTTCAAGGCAGAATCAGTCACTATTAACAAAGGTAACACAACAAAATTAATCAGCAAAATTTGTTTGTTTTGAGGCGATTTTATAAATTCCATCACTCTTTTTGGAGGTATCATTTTATCCAGACACCATGTAGAGTGCTGATTAGTCGCGCCTAATAGATAAATAATAAAAGGGATTGGTCTAGTAATACTTAAGTGATATTTCAACACAAGGCTTAATGGAATAAAAGCAGTACTGAGAAACAATGACGTATACACAATCGTCGTTTTTTGTTTGGCAAAATCACGGACTCTGACGCCTTGCACTATTTGTTGTCTTCTTAATTGTATCGCTTGAGTGGTGGGAGACGCAGGAATTCCTATATTTATAGGATATTGGTCTGGCGCTGTTTGAGGCGGCCCCGAAACTGCTGCTGGATAATCTGGTGAAGACTGCATATAAGCCTCTCTTGCTGGAAAACCTGTTGAAGGCTGCATATAAGCCTCTCTCCTTTATACTGTTAAATTATAATTTTGGCTGCATTTTAGCATATAAAACATATTATTACAACCTGTTTTTAAACTAGGCTGCACCTCCGGCCCTGCGGGCTTGCCACTGCGTGGCACTCGCATCGCTTCGCGACTTGCGAACCAACATTCAGCATTCTGCATTCTGCAGTCTACAATCAAAACTTGGGGGCGGTTGGGCAGACTCAGAACTTTTGACTGGGGGAGTATCGCTGAGAGCGTGAAGCTAATCAGTTCGTTATTAGCAGCTTAATAGCATAATAGGAAGGCTGGGGCAATCTTCATTCCCGAGTGGTATATACCAAAAAAGATTAGTGTTTGAAATGAACAAAGATTCTGCCAAAATTTTTGGAATCTTTTTCCACGCGGTGATATAATGCTCTAATATGCGGTTGTTGCAGGAATCGTAACACCTTTTTCTTAAGCTGGCCGCTTCCTTTGCCAGGAATGATCTCTATGAGAGGAATTTTCTTTTTTACAGCCTCATCAACGATTCTATTAAGCTCTTCATCAATAGTTTTTCCTTTGTTGAAAATATCATGCAAATCTAATTTCAACTTCGCCATGTTATAATGCCCCTCTTTGCTTTGAGAGCATTTTTAGCCTGCTTTGGATCTTGTTTTTTGAAGTACGACTGAGCTCTTGAATTACATCAAAATTAAGAGTATTTCCCGTCATCTTTTTCACCAGCTTTTTTAGATAAATCCATAAGAAAACAGTTGCTTTGACATCATCAAGAGCGCGGTGCTCTTGATGGCCGGGAGTAACGTTGAAATCAATATATCTCATGAGGGTTCCGAGCTTGTGGTTCTGAACCTCTGGGATAAGTCTTCGTGATAATAACATCGTGCAGAGAAGTGGATTGTTGACACATTTGCCTATCCTATACATTTCAGCATTGAGAAACCTGATATCAAAAGAAGCATTGTGAGCAAGAAGAGGTCTGTCGCCTATGTAATCGTAAAAACGCGACATCACTTCTTTGGGAGAAGGCTGGCCTTGTAGCATAGTGGCCGAAATCCCTGTCAGACCAGTAATGAAATAAGGGACAGGTATTTTTGGATCGCAAAGAGAACTGAAAGAACTTACAATTTCATCATCTTTAACAATCGATGCTCCAACCTCTATAATACGATCAAAATCAGTTGACAGCCCTGTCGTCTCAAGATCGAATATCACAACTTCTTTGCCTACTTCTGTACAATAGTTTTCCATTAACACCTTTTTTAATATTCCCTTGTTTTTGTGATTAAAAACCTATAAACCCACTACTTTTAATTCAGGAAGCAGCGAAATTTGTTCATGATTTTGCTTCGCAAACCAAAGATCATATTGAGCTTGTAAATTCAACCAAAATTCAGCTGATGTTCCAAAAGCGTCAGCAAAATCTAAAGCAATAGCCTCCGTCACACGACGCTTCTTATTTACAATTTCGCTAACCTTAGGCTGAGTCCACGAGCCGCCAAGATGCATAGCAAAGTGCTCTTGAGAGATAGTTAATGGCTTCAAAAACTCCTCCCATAAAACTTCTCCAGGATGAGTTGGCTGTCTATTTTTTGGAAACATTCATCTCTCCATGTTATTTATGATAATCTGTTATTTCTACTTCTTCCGCACCTTTAGCTGTCCATCGAAAAACAATCCGATATTTAACATTAATACGTATACTATGTTTACCCTTTAAATTTCCTTTTAAAGCCTCGAGATGATTAGAGGGCGGTATTTTGAGATCTTCGAGGTCGAGCGCAGCATTTATCATATCTAATTTCCGACTAGCTACTGGGAAAAGAGCTGTATCAAGTCTTTTACGAGCTTTTTTTGTATTAAAACCATCAAAAACGTCATTAGTCGCATCGTCAGCAAATGATTCAATCACTACAGCATCCCTTCTCTATTTAATATCATTATACCATATAATGATATAATTGCAACAGGAAAATAATTTTCAGAAAAGCTTCTCTGGAAACACTTAAATATAAAGGCCTTGTGAAGGCTTTAAACGAGAATGGGGGCGGTTGGACAGGTTCAGAACTTTTGATTGTGACTCTATCGCTCTCAATCCTATCCTTTCTACGCTATTTATTAAAAATTAGCGTCTCATTAATTAGGGATTATGACGCACAATAGAGCTTGTCAACAACCCATGAGACACAGAGGTGCAGAGGGAAAATTTCTTGATCAAGAGTACAAATCAAACCTAAAAAATAGACTTGTATTAATTATTAACGTCTCGTATAGTGCGCGTTATGAGACGAAAAAGAATTAACCCATAACAAATGAGACATAACAATGAAAGAACCATTTACACCTGATACTCTTCCACTAAAGCTTTTAGATCTTGGTGGAATGATAACTGAAATTGGAAAGGCCAATCGCGAAATCGCTGCATTTGGAGGCTTATTGCAAGGAATTCCCAATCCATTCGTGTTGCTCTCGCCTCTTACATCTCAAGAAGCGGTTCTTTCCTCAAAAATTGAAGGGACTCAAGCATCATTACAAGACATGTTAAAATACGAAGCTGGTGACAAACCAACACACAATTCTAAAGCTGATGATGACATACATGAAATCTTAAACTACAGAAAAGCAATGACGACGGCTGTAGATGCTCTAAATTTAAAGCCGATCACCTTAAATCTTATAAAAGATCTACATAAAGTTTTGTTAGAAGGTGTCAGGGGACAAAATATGAGACGGGGTGAATTTCGCCAGAACCAGAACTTCATTGGCAGCCGCGGGAGCTCTATTGAAGATGCAAGCTATATTCCTCCATCTCCGCTTCAATTACTAAAGCATCTTGATAATTGGGAAAAATATATCCATTCTCAGAATATAGACCCATTAGTGCAGTTAAGTATTGTACATGCTCAATTCGAAATTATTCATCCTTTCATGGATGGTAATGGGCGTATAGGTCGAATGCTTATTCCACTTTTTCTTTATGAAAAAAAGGTTATTCCCTATCCAACCTTCTATTTAAGTGCTTATTTAGAGACTAACAGAGAAGAGTACTATGACCGATTAAGCGCTATTTCTAAGAAAGGAGATTGGGTAGGTTGGATACGTTTTTTCTTAAAGGCTATTGCTTTTGAGTCGGAAAAAAACTCACAGAAAGCGCTCACTATATTAAAGTTGTATGATAAAATGAAAGAACAGGTTGCGGAGTGGACACGGTCTCAATACGCTATAGCTGCATTAGAAACATTATTTTCAAGTCCCATCATTTCATCTTCAGATTTTAAGAAAAGAGCAAAAATTCCAAAGCCTACTGCCGCAAGAATTTTGAAAATATTACAAGATCATAAAGTTCTTGATGTAATACGATTACCTCTTGGTCAAAAACCAGCAATATTAGCTTTTACTAAACTTCTCAACATAGTTGAATCATAAGATTATTTCAAATATTGCTAGTATGCTGTCAAGTAAAATGGGGTGCAAGTATTCATACTAAAAAAGCAGAACTAAAAGTTCTGCTTTTTTAGTATGGATGGGGGAGGTTGGGCAGGTTCAGAACTTTTGACTGGGGAAAACTCTACGAACGCCAGAGTTACAGGCTCTCGATTTTCAGTCAATTATACCCCAAGGGGAATTGCTGTTCGGCAGCACCCGTTTACGAATTTTGAATTACTAGCGGCATAAAGATATATTAGTTTCAGTAATGTTCAATTCAAATACGAGAGATTGGGACCGAGGGGCCGGTAGGATCCTTGATTTTTAGTTGTTCTGGCGATAGAATAACTGTTATGCTAAAGACTAGTGTCGATCTCTTCTACTGAGAAAAGTAACATTGCTATCCGATGCTTAAATTAACATCATTGTGTAGCAATCAGGAGTTTCGATGCGTTCATCGAATTAAAAGTATGCTTTACCACAAGGAATGTAAAAAAAAAATATGAACGACTTAGAACGTATAGGGTATAATGATTGGTTTCGCACTCATGTTGATGCTGATAAGGCTGCTACCCATGAAATCGCGCGTGTCGTATCAGTGCACAAAGATAGCTATATCGTAACAAAGGGCCATAGAGAAACATTTGCTGAGCTGTCAGGAAATTTATCTTATCGATCAAGCTCTTCTTTGGACATTCCTACAACGGGTGACTGGGTATATGTTGATTTTTGTGACAATGACTCCTATGCGAGAATCCATGGAGTGCTGCCGAGGAAAACTTTGCTAAAAAGAAAAACCGCGGGGAAGCTGGTGGATTTTCAGCTGATAGCAGCGAATATCGATATCGCTCTTATCATGCAATCGACAGATCTCAATCTAAATCTTAGAAGATTGGAGAGGTACCTGGTAATGGTAAACGAGAGTGGGATCGTTCCGGTAATACTACTCAGCAAGTGTGATCTGGTATCTCAAGATAAGGTTGAGGAAGTGAAGAAAGATATTCAAAGAATCACTCCTCATACGACAGTAGTGCCTTTTAGCAACATGAAGAAAGAAAATACGGATGCAATTAAGGATTCGTTGCTGCCAGGGCAGAGTTATTGTCTGCTTGGCTCATCGGGAGTTGGAAAAACGACCCTTTTAAACAGCCTTTTAGGTAGCGAGCAGTTTAATACACAGACTTTAAGCCAAAAACACTGCAAAGGTAGGCACACTACAACAAGTCGAGAATTAGTACAGATAAAGAACGGAGCTTTGCTTATAGATACTCCCGGAATGAGAGAGCTGGGCAGTATGTCTGTTGATATTGGTCTTGATGAGACATTTTCTGAGGTGCTAGAGCTGGCTCAGCAATGTAAATTTACAGACTGTTCTCACACCAATGAAAAAGGGTGTGCAATATTGGCAGCTCTCAAAAAAGGTGATCTGGCTGAGAATCGGTATGAAAATTATGTAAAAATGCAAAAAGAGTCGGACTTTAATAAAATGTCTTACCTTGAAAAAAGAAAGAAGGATAAGGCTTTTGGCAAGATGACTAAATCAGTGATGAAAGGTAAGCGGAAATATTAGGTGTTTGAGGAGATGAAAAAGCAGAACCTTTCGATTCTGCTTTTCAATCGATGGGGGCGGTTGGATTCGAACCAACGTATCCGTAAGGAAGCGGAGTTACAGTCCGCCGCAATTGGCCACTATGCGACACCCCCAAAAAAGTGACGACACTGAGTCGTTCTCAAGATGTAATGATGCTGGCGGAAGGACTTGAACCCACAACCGTCCGATTACAAGTCGGATGCTCTACCAGTTGAGCTACACCAGCATTGGTAAGAAGTAACGTTATAGCAAAATTGTAGTATTTTATACAAGAGGTTTTGACCCTAATTTCTATCCTTTTGTGATGATCTTCTTAAGTTCGGACATCTCGGAAGGGTCGTCAGGGGATTCTTCAGGAAGATTTTTGGCTTCTTCTTGAAGTTCTTTGAGGCTTTTGTTCATATTCTTCAAATTTGAGAATATTCCGCCCATCTTTTTACAGTACGGGTTGTTTTCCGAGACCATATTAGAAAGCTTGCGGTCGCCAAGCTCTTTCTTCTGGTCGCTATCCCAGCAGCACTTCTTGTATTTCTTTCCAGACCCACAAGGACACGGACTATTACGATTTAATTTCTTTGCCACGATAATAACACCCTCAATAAAACTGTTTATGGTAATAAAATAACAGCCCAAGTATTATAATGCAAACGAATTGAATATCAGAAGGATAAGAGTATGATACCCATCGCGACACCACCATGGAAACAGTGCGGGAAAAAGATCGAAAGCACTATGCGTAAAGCCCTATACGACTTTGCTATCATCGAAGGAATCGACAGCATCGCCGTCGCCCTCAGCGGCGGAAAAGATAGCATGACGCTACTATATATGCTAAAAGCAATAATAGGCCGTGGATTTCCCGACATAAAAATCCATGCAATATACGTCGCCGGAGAATATTCCTGCGGTGCCGGCGTAGACGAAAATATGCTACGAGCAGTATGCCGCGAACTCGACGTCAACTTCATCGTCTGTCATTCCACACAAACCCTTGAGAACCTCGAATGCTACAGATGCTCGCGAGAACGTCGCTCGCTAATATTCGACGCCGCAAAAGAAGCCGGAACAACAACGATAGCCTTCGGACACCACCGCGATGATAACATCCAAACCACTATGATGAATATGCTCCACAAAGGAGAGTTCGCCGGAAACCTCCCCAAGCTGCTCATGAAAAAATATGGCGTCACAATAGTGCGCCCCCTAATATACGTCGCAGAAAACGATATAAAAACCTTCGCAAAACAACACGGCTTCAACCGCATAACATGCCAATGCCCCGTCGGCCAGAACTCCCTACGAAAAAAAGTCGACGATATCATCACAGACATCGAAGATACCTTCCCAAATGCCCGCAAAAACATCGCCCACGCTGTGCAAACCTACGGCTCCAATAAGTCCGCCACAATGTCAAGGCCTCCGCGACCTTAACAATCCGCGGCAAAGAGCGAGCCCTTTGCAAACCCTCGGCAAAACAAAAGAGCAAAAGCGTCTCGCCTTTGTTCTTTTCTTTGTCGCCTACATGGGGAGCCCAGAGGAGAACTTCTCCTCTGGCGGGAGCGGTGAGGGCAGGGCCCTCGCCATTAACGCTAGTTGGCCGCATGCGGCGTTGATGTCATCACCTTTGGTATATCGGCAGGTCGTTATTATTTTATGTTTTGTTAGGGTGTCGTAGAAGTGTTTTATTGTGTTGGAGGGTGGTCGTTGGTATGGGAGACCTTCTACGGCGTTGTATGGGATGAGGTTTACTGTGCATTGTCGGTGGCGTAGTAGGGCGATTAGGGCTTTGGCGTCGGCGGGGGAGTCGTTGATATCGCGGAGGAGGGTATATTCGTATGTTATATCGCGTTTTGTTGTGGAGGAATAGTGGTCCATGGCTTTGAGGATATCTTTGAGGTCGTAGCGTTTTGCGTATGGGATTATCTTTGTGCGGAGGGTTTGTTCTGGTGCGTGGAGAGATAGGACGAGGTTGACTTTTAGGCCTTCTTCGGCGAGGGCGTATATTTTCTCTACGACACCGACGGTAGACACTGTTATACGGCGCTGTGATAGGGCGAGGGCATTGGGGTCGATGAATAGACGTATTGCTGCGATGACGGCGTCGTAGTTCTCTAGGGGCTCGCCCATTCCCATGAAGACGACGTGTGACACGCGCTCGTCTTTTTCGTTGAGGATGGTGTCGATGGCGACGACCTGTTCGACGATTTCTGCTGTTGTCAGGTTCCTGAAGAAGCCTTTACGTCCTGAAGCGCAGAAAGCACAACGTGCTGGACATCCGACTTGTGTCGAGACGCATACCGTACGTCGTTTTTCTGAAGATATAAGGACGGATTCTACCATGAGGTTGTCGTCGAGTTTCCACAGGTATTTTGCCGTCTCGGCGTCGTTGGAGTCGACGGTATTTGCTGGCGATATTGTTGAGATCCTGAAATCTTCGGAGAGAGCATCGCGGAGGCTTTTGCTGACGTTGCTCATATCTTCCCACGAAGAGGCGTTTTTCTCGTAGAGCCATTGGAATATCTGCTTGGCGCGGAAGGGTTTTTCTCCGTTGGCGACGAGCCATTCTTCTAGTGCTGGTAGTGTAGTACTATATATGTCCATAATATCAAAAAGCATACCATGGTATAGCCTAAAAAAGCAAGTAAACAATTGACTTATAAGGGTATATTGTTGTATTATATATACAAATTATTATGAGGTAATACGATGGTAGAAAGAATATATGTTACTGCTAAAGCTGATGTTGTGGAGTGTGCTCCTGAGGAAATCTACGTAGCTAAGGAAGAGCAGACTGTTACTTTTTACGATGTTTCAGCAGCGAAATCGTTATTCAACAGTGTTGTTGCTGTTCCAATGGAAGAATATAGAACAACATATCCTATGAATGTGTTGGCATATTGTGACACAAGAAAACCTTGTGATTATACTGAGATTTTAGCTTCAGAACAGGTTCTTCGTGTTGCTGATAGATGGCAAGAGGCGATAGTTAGGGAAGCAGAAGACATTAGAGAAAAACTTAAGGAAACAGATTTATTTCTTCATCGTCTTTGTTCTGATGTTCTTCATGAGTCTAGAATGCAATTATCGCGCCTTATGACATCAATTCCAAAAGCTTACGAAGTTGTACAGCTCGTATAATTTTATTGGTTTTCTTCGCCGCGCTTTTCTACGACGATAGAGCGTATTGTGCTGTTGTCTTTACCGGAAAAGCCACGTATCAACGTTATAATCCCTATGCCGACGAAAACGATCACAGCAGGAGACACCTGCAGATGCGGGAATATCTCCCCAAAACGTACTAGAAAATATATCCCTAGCGTTACAACGACACTAGTTATGCAGGTGACGATCTTCTTCTGGAAGCCGAAGCGTATGAAAAACTGTATGGCGAAGAGAAGCATGATGTCAGGCCACCACCTGTTGAAGTAGTGTATTATTGCAAGGCCGAAGAAAAAGATTCCATTCGATAATCCTCGTGCTACGCGAGCGCGTTTTTCTGTTTCGATATATGACGTCATAAGGAGCCTCCTGACTGTTTTCCACTATATTATTTTTTTGATGTGATAAAAGTCAAACAATCAATGCTCTGATATTATAACACCTTGAGGAGATTTTTTTTCCCATAAAAGCTTATCCCCGACGGTGATGTTATTGTCATCAAACCAGCCAGACATAACCTCTAATGCATAGCGTGTCTTCTTATGTGACGATATATTGTTTTTATTGAAAAACACGACGATAGGGTCATTGTAATAGTATTTTTTTAGGTCTTGGAGGGTGTTGACAGGACGCGATGGGTCCATCTTCTCGGGAAATGCCCGCAGTGTGTGAATTTCTGTGATGGTGCCTTTGTCGTCGAGGAAAGCTACCGATATGTCGAACAGACATCCGAAGCTCCACATTGTCTGTATCTGTTTTTTTTTGAAGGAGAAAAGCATCCCTGTATTGTCTGGCAGCGTTTCGCGGGCCATAAGACCCCACTGTATCTCTTCGGCGGTAGTTGCATGCTCTAGCGATATTTCCGTGCCATATGATTCAGAAGACGCTAATAGCGACGTCGTCAGCAGCATAGTAACTATTGTGCTGATAAGGGCGTATCGTATATTATATAGTAAAAGTATCATAGGAACAGACTATGCCAGCAGATCGTTTTTTTGTCGATAGCACTCTTGTCGAAGGTGATAATATCGTCGTGGAAGGCCAGGAATTCACCCACCTTACCAAGGCTATGCGTTGCGGCGTCGGCGACACCGTCGAGGTCGTCAATGGCAAGGGTTACCTCGCCACCGCAACCATTGATGCCGTGACAAAACGTCACGCATCACTCGCCATCAAGAGCGTAGAGTTTTTCGAAAGGCCTACGCCGCAGGTAATATTGGCGCAGGCGATGCCGCGGTTAAGCCGTCTCGACATTATCCTTGAAAAAGGTACGGAGCTGGGGATGTCGGTTTTGTGGCTGTTCCACGGAGACAGGAGCGAGAAAAAGTCTATAAGCGACAATCAGCGCCGTCGTATCACGACGGTGATGGTTTCTGCTATGAAACAATGCGGCAGGTTGTGGCTTCCTGACGTCGTCGAGATGCCACCGATCAGCAAATGGAATGGCATCGACGGCACTATATTTTTCGGCGACATAGACCCTACAGCGCCTTTGCTTTCAAAAGCATGGGAAGATCGTGGCGACGGCGATATTATCTTCGCAGTAGGACCCGAGAGCGGTTTTTCCGATGGAGAAGATAAGATATTGCGGGACCTTGGCGCTATAGGCGTTAAACTCCACAATAACATCCTACGTACCGATACAGCATCCCTTATGGCGCTGAGCCTCATAAGTCATTTTTCAATGATCAATGATCAATGATCAATTAAAAGTAAGTATTGTTCACTGGTCACTGATCAGGCTTCTAGTGGGAAGATAGGGTTTATTTTGGGGGAGTGTCCGATGTCGCTAAAAACCTCTGCTTTTGTCCTGTGGCTTTCGATGATTGTAGTGGCAAGGTCTTCGAGGAAATATTCGTGCGACAGTGTTTTTTCTACCATGCTTTTTAAAGGGATAGCTCCAGCTATAGAGAAGCGTTTGTAGTGGCCTACGACGCTGTCGGCGCCGGAGAAGTCGAAGACTATCTGCAGGAAGTAGTCGTCGATGAGGGCATCGCTTATCGTTTTGTAGGGGAGTATTTTGGCACCGTCGAAAGAAACCTCTTCACGATATTCTTCGGGGACCATAATGGAGAACATACCTTTGGGATATATCGCCCTGAAAAGTGGAAGTGCTTTATTTACGATGTCGAAGAACTTACGTTCTTTTGGCATGACGATGCCGACAGTATCATAGCGATATTGCCTTTTCGCATGGTGATGTTGGTGTTGTTTCCAACGCTTATGCTGCCACAACCACTGCCCCGGGTGTTCGCTGATGCCTTTTTCGACGATTTTAATGGCGTCGTCCATAATAGCAGGGACTTCTTCTTTGAAAGGCTTTGAGGTGTCGGGGACGATAGGCTCAGAGTATCTGATAGTATAGTTTCCGCTGTCGTTGCGGTATATCGTAGCGACACAAAGGTTCGCGTCAGCTTTATAGGCGAGAAGGGCCGGGGCCATAGAAGAAGATGCCTTTGTCCCGAAGAAATCTGTGGAGTATGAACTTTCAGGGAAGCCCTGGTCGGCGACGATCCCGACAAGATGTCCTTGTTTCAAAGCTTTTACACATGGTGACAAGGCGTTTTTATGGTCTACGATGGTGCCGCCGAACATCTCCCTGATGCCAAGAAGCCAACGGTATAAAAAAGGGTTTTTCTGAGGCTTGCCGATGCCGACACCATAGCCATATGACGACATGTGTAGGAAGGTAAGCTCCCAGTTAGCTTGGTGTGCACAGAAAACTACGAAGCCCTTTTCGTCGGAACAAAGGCGTTCCAAGACCTTAGGGTTTTCGCACGAGATAATATCGTCGAGACAACGCCGCCTTCCAAGGCGAAACAACTCAAGAGTGACAACACATAGATTCTGAAACGACTCTTTTGCTATGGTATGGGCGTCGTCATTCGAAAGGTCGAGACTGCGTGCCAAGGCAAGGTTGTTAAGGGTCTGTTTACGGTGTTTCTTGGCGAAAAGATACCCCGCCGTACCGATAAACCTCCCAAGGGATCGCAACATAGAGTATGGCAGCAGTGACAACGGAAAGATGACACACCGCAGCAGCGAGTATGAGATTGCATACTTTATTGTAGAGATCATAGCAAAGTTCACATGGTTTCGAGTGTTTCGGTGACTATAGTATCAAGCTGATGAGAAAAGTCAAGATGTTTGACGCTATTACGTATCGCCGAGGCCTGCGATGGCGTCTTGGGGCGTTCCATCGCCATAGCAAGAGTAGCAGCGAAACCTTCGGCATCATAAAGGTCTTCGAGGATAGCTCCAGTATCGCTTGTAATAACTTCATGGCCGCCATTGCTCTTCGACGTCACGACAAAAACCCCCATAGCAAGAGCTTCGACGGTGACATTAGCGAAAGGATCGTAGTTCGAAGGTATAACAAGAGCGTCGGCGACTTTGTAGAAGTCTATGACATCATCTCGAGCGCCAAAGAAATGTACATTGCTGCCAATGCCAAGATCTTCGGCAAGGGAAGAAAACTCTTTAAGATTTTTGTCGGCACCGACGACAGAAAGAACAAAGTCACGGCGTGGCAATAATGACAGCGCCCTAAGCAGAAGGTCGAGACCCTTGCGCTTAAAACCACCGCCGACGAAAAGGAAATGATATGATTCGTCGGTAACGCCGAAGCGCTTTAATAGCTTACAACGCTCCGAAGGCCATAAGTCAAAGGCATTACCCATCTCAGACCATTCTACGCCATTATGTATGACGGAGATTTTTTTGGGGTTGACGGTATAGTATGACAAAATTTCGTCGCGGACCATAGCAGAGTTTGTGAAAAGACGGCGCAAGGACTTCCCTTCGTATGTAGACTTCTCTAAAGAAAGAATTTTTCTGTGAAGGGGATTTACAGCAAAAGAAAGGCGCTTCAACGAAGAAGCCGTAGCACGGCGCCTGTCAAGATATGCAGCATGGACGCCATTGCCGGCACGATAGTGCGTCTGGAAGCTGTGACGGTCCATCCCGAAGACAACATCATATCCATTGCTGCCGAGCCATGACATACACCCTCTGTCGAAAGATACGATGTCATAATATGATAGGAAACGTCTCTTGGAGACGATCTCATACGATACCTTCTCCGACGATGACGGTGGCTCGCCAGAGGTCAATACCGTCACTGTACATCCACGATCAGCGAAAGCATCAGCAAGGCGTGATGTGTATTTCTCAACGCCACCACGATTGGCAACATTGCTCTTTAACAGGACGACGTTCGTCATTGCCCAAGACCTACACCAGAAACGTCTTTGAGGATGATGCTGTCGTCCTGAAGCCTGGCGTCAAGACGGAAAGAATTTTCGTTGGCTTTGTAAAATTCCAGGTCTCCCATGTATTTTTTGAAGCGATCGCGTAGCTGCTTTTCGCGGAGGTGCCTAGGCAATGTCAAATCCTTCATCCTGATGCTGTCGTCCATCATCATAGAAACATATTTGTTTTCCATAGAAATAACGTCGATAAATTGTATCGTCCACCGCAACGTCTCGCGCTCTTCATTAGGAGCCGCTATGATGAAGAGCTCAATGTTGTCACTTACAATGTCGAGGAAAAGCTTACTGACATTTCCAGCAAAAAGAGGAATAGTAAGATATGATACGCCTCTACCTTTTGAAACGATTTCACCCTCGGCAAAAGAACAATTTTCGGGGTTTAACGAAGAAATATGCTCGGTAGGAAAAAATACTCGTAGTGGTATGTTCCTATCAATAGGGATGAACTGTTTCTTTAAAAACGTTATCTGAAGCTTCTCAGCTTCTGGAGTGTCAACAGGGACGCGAGAACCATGATAGAAAGGAACGGATATATGTTTCCACGAGTCAGGGACATAATAAACGACCTCGTCTTTGCGGAAAGGATGCTCGTCGGTTTCAAGCTCGTCGAGGTCGTCTTTGCTGATATTGCCAAGATCGAAGACAAGAGAAGTTCCCTTGCTTTTGAAGTCCAAAACCTCTTCTTTAGGACCGCTGACAGTATACTTCAGGTCTTGTGGCCATACGTCAAGCCATTGGTAGCCAGGAGGAGGCTCGCCGATAGGAGAACGTATGTGTATCTCAATCTCTTCGGTGACAAGCTTGCTGAGCCTGATGAAAAGCTCGTTGTGGTGGACAGTAGAAATGTTGTGGACAAGATCGATGTCAGGGTTCTTGCTGACGAGGTTCTTCTTGTCGATGTCGATAAGCCAGTCGTCGGGTTTATCAGAAGCATCGAGGACGATCTCGAGGTCTTCGGGCTTGAGCTTTTCGAGGATGGACTTCCTACCTTTGATCGTCAGCGATATGCGCTGCATAAGATGGCCAGAAGGAAGCAGCTTCTTCGACGTCTTGTCTTCGGGAAGATTGATGATCTTAATCTGTACGTTGGGGATGGTACGCGTCGTCGTTATAGAATGATTGACGAGCGACCATACAAACACCGCAGCGATCAACGAGATAATATATTGCTTCCAGTTTCTAGTAAGGAATTCTCTGATAGAAAGCTTCATGCTTTGGAACCCTCACTTTCTTTCGTGGTATTGTTTGTGAAACGTGACATAAGATATTGCGGTAAAGTTTTTTTCTTCGGCAGAGTAGTCGTCATACTATGAGGGACGGTGAAAACACTGCGTAAAATCCCTTTGAAACGGTCGACTTTGATGCCGCGTGTCATAATACCCTCACGGGCGAGAGATACTTTGCCGCTCTCTTCGGAGACGACGATGATGATAGCGTCGGAGGTCTGACTCATCCCAAGGCCAGCACGATGACGCGTTCCCATAGACTTCGTAACCTGAAAAGTGTCTTCCGCTAAAGGTAATATCGTCGCTGCCGATAGTATCGTTGAATTCCTTATAATGACAGCACCGTCGTGGAGAGGCGTCGTCGTCATGAATACCGACTCTAAAAGCTCCGAAGAAAAGTCAGCATTGAGAACCACAGACTTTTTGACGTATTCGTCGAGAGTCTCTTGGTTTTCAAGGACAATAAGAGCGCCGACCTTTTTCTCCGCAAGACGGTATACCGAAAAGGCAATGTTCTCAAGGAAATGCTCGAACTCAGTGCTAGCACGGTATTTCTTGCTCTTGAAACTCAGCTTGGCAAGGGCAAGGCGTAGCTCCGGCTGGAAGATGATAAGGATAGCAAAAACAGCAACATTTACAATCTGGAACATCAACTTCTCCAAAACAGGGAGGTTGAGCCAGCTCACCAAGACAAAAATAAGAAGGAACGCTAAAAACCCAAAAGCAAGGTCCATGGCACGAGTGTTCCAGAAAAATGAAAGCAGGAAGTTGAACAAGATAGCGATAGTCACTATCTCAAAGAACGGTATCAAAGCTTGGAAAAGTCCCAATAACATGACGCGATATAACCCTGTGCCTTCATTGCTTTTTTTTGTACGTATCACCACAAAAAGCACAATCTAGGACTATAAACCACAAGATAGAGCCAATCTACGACGTATGATACTAAAAATAATATTAATAGATCACAGTAATAAAAGCAACTACATAATTTCTTGAGAATTTCGAAGGTAGTACAATATCATCGCAACTCAATGTCGCTAAAAGAATAAAGAAAAAAGATGAAAAAGTATGAAAATACCATTGCTTTTTTTAAAAGAGAAAGATACAATTTTAACTGAGATTGTTAGAAGATTAATTATAATAATGGCGGCAGACGCCGATGTAATAATAACATGCTGAAGATCTTAGAGCTTTTTTCTACTCTGCGGATGCGATGGTACTATCCAGTGTCGTTGCCTGCGGATATTTCCCTTGCTTTGGGCATCGATCTCCCGCAAAAAAAGATCGCTTTCGAAGATCTTATGCGCTTCCTTATAAGTCCAAAAATCCGCCCTAAACGCCTAAAACGCTTTATGCCTAGAGAAAAAGCCGAAGCAGTTTTTAACGGTGCTGTAAGAAAGGATGTCTTCGCATATAATTCCGTATATTCCTATTACTTCCGTAACGGGTGGCTGGAGTTTATCCTACAATTCGATAATAAATCACGCCTCCGTAGGATATACGTCCAACATAAAGACATATATCAAGACGATGGCGTTGAAATTAATTTGAATACATTGTCTGCTTAAGTTCTGGCAAATAAACCGCTTTCTCTGTTATCATCTTAATAAACAACAACGAATAGATTATTATGCTGCCAAAGAAAAAATCCCGAGAAATAGCTTTTCAGATGCTCTTCGCCCATGATGTCGGCGAGGGCATCGGTGATGACATAACAGCGCTTGTCATGGAACAGCTTAAGGTTACACGAAAAGATGTCCATGCAGCACGAGATGTTGTAGAGATGATATCTTCTAAGATGTCGCATATCGATGAGATCATCACAAAGACTTCTGTCGATTACGACTTCGAGCGTATACAACGCGCAGAGCGCAATATCTTACGCCTCGCTATATACGAAATTCTTTATGATGAAGACATCCCAGCAAAAGTCGCTTTAGCAGAAGCTATACGCTTGTGCCGTAAGTTCAGCACGTCGGAGTCTGTGTCTTTTGTCAACGCCATCCTCGACGCTGTATGCCGTAAGCATTGTCCTGGCGATCTTGACGATAAATAATTTTTTTTGTATCGCTTTTGCTCGATATCTCGTATTATATTATATAAGATAATACTCGACAGGATATATCAATGCAGCTCCCAGAAGATTTCAACAACGACGTGCTACTGAGTACGATGTCGACATTCGGCATCGGCGGACCTGCACGCCATTGTGTTGAAGTTTCTTCTGTCGAGGAAATGCAAGAGGCCTTGCGGTATTGCTACGACAACAAATTAAGATATATCATCCTAGGAAAAGGGTCTAACTGCCTCTTCGACGACCGCGGCTTCGACGGCGTCATCATCGTCAATAAGATAACATTCATAGAGCATGCCGATGGTGTCTTCACAGTAGGAGGAGGGTATAGCTTCGCACTGCTAGGAATAGAAGCTTCGAAGATGGGGCTGTCAGGGCTAGAATTCGCAGCAGGGATACCAGGGACGGTAGGAGGCGCCGTAGCTATGAACGCCGGCGCAGCAGGAAGCGATGTCAGCGACGTTATTGTCGACGTCGTACATATCGACGAAAAAGGAGAATCCTCGCTATATAAAAAAGAAGAGATCGACTTCGGATATCGACATTCTTCGCTGCAGAAAATCCCCGGCGCCGTCGTGGCGGCGACGCTCTCTTTGAAACACGACCCACAAGCTTTTAATAAACAGAACGAAATAGTACGATACCGTAAAGAAACACAGCCGTGGGGAGAGCGCTCAGCAGGGTGTGTCTTCCGCAATCCAGCGTCATTGTCTGCAGGAGCTCTTATAGAAGGGAGCTTTATGAAAGGTGCCAAAGTCGGAGGCGCAAGGGTGTCGAACGTTCATGCCAACTTCATCGTAAACGAAGGAGGCGCGACGTGTGAAGATGTCTTTGCCCTAATCGCTACGATAAAAAAACAGGTGAAAAAATATTATGACGTCGTTCTAGAAGAAGAAATACGTTATATCCCATACCAGCGAGAGGAACTATGATAATAATACCATCGTACGCCGACCTACATTGCCACTCGACATGCTCCGATGGTGTGTCGACACCAGAAGAACTCATCGCCCTAGCGGCAGAACGAGGACTTCGTGGGCTTTCAATAACAGACCACGACACTGTCGCCGCATATCCCGGCGCCTTAGACATCGCAGAGCGAAACGGCATGAAACTCCTTACAGGAGTGGAATTTTCTACAAACTTCCAAGGCGTCAATGTACACGTCCTTGGATATGGATTTCCAATGCCAAACCCTCTAATCGAAGAATATTGCCAGAAACATATAAGCTATCGCGAAGACCGTAACGCTGCAATACTCGAACTTCTAAGAAAAGAAGGTATGCCTATAGAACTCCATGCCGAAGGTGATACCGTTCTCGGACGTACACATATCGCCATCGCTATGGTAGAAAACGGATATGTCGCCACAACAAACGAAGCCTTCAAACGTTATATCGGTGATGGAAGGAAGTGCTTCGTGACGCTTAAAGCATCGCCGGTAGAGAAAATGATACAAGTCATCCGCGATGCTGGAGGATTGGCAATCCTAGCACACCCACACCTTATAACACCGCCAAAAGTCGCAGACTTGGTGATGAAGAAAGACTTCGATGGCATAGAAGGATACTATGCCTCACTGACGCCAGAACAAGAACATTATTGGGTGACTAAAGCCGAAGATAGAGGACTTATTGTCACTGGAGGCTCGGACTACCACAGCGAAGAACTTAAGCCAAAGAACTTCCTGGGGTCTTCGTGGGTGGGAAAAGAGACGTTCGATATCTTATATAACCACTTCCTAAAAAAAATGAAGGAACTATAGTGGACTATAAGACGACAGTAGAAAAAATCTTCTCCTTCGGTGCTCGTAAAGATCGCAAAACAAGCCTCGAGACGATATCACGGATGTCGTCTTTGCTAGGAAATCCACAACACTCCTTCAAAGCCGTCCATATCGCAGGAACTAATGGCAAAGGATCCACTGCAGTAAAAATAGCAGCAGCGTTGTATTGTGATGGTTATTCTGTAGGGACATTTACATCGCCGCATATATCATGCTACAGAGAGCGCATCGTCGTCGATGGTGCAAAAATCTCCGAAGATGACGTCGTAACAATAGCTTCGAAGATATTAACAGTATGCGAAGAGAACAACATAGAACCTACTTTCTTCGAGATAACAACAGCATTGGCATTATATTATTTCGCGATGAAAAATATCGACATCGCCGTTATAGAGGCAGGAATAGGAGGGAGACTCGACCCCACGAATGTTATAACGCCGATACTCTCGGTGATAACGTCGATAAGCATCGACCATACGGCATACCTCGGAAATACCATCGCCGATATTGCATACGAAAAAGCTGGGATAATAAAAGCCAAAACATCATTGGTGCTGGGGCCTAAGGCGCTTTCGATGGGAATACAAGATATTGCAAAGAAAATAGAAGCGCCAGTAATAGAGGTCGTAGGGAATTATAACGACGTCGAAGAAGAAAACAACGCCATAGCACAAAAAGCCCTAGAAGAACTAAAAATTTCTATGACCTCAATAAAGAAAGGTCTGAAAGCAACACTGCCATGCCGCTTCGATATTAAGGATGTCGATGGCGTTACCGTCGTCTTCGATATCGCACATAACCCCGATGGTTTTCAACGACTATTCAAAACACTACATAGGAGCTACCCAGAAAGAAGTATTCGCGCTGTGGTGGGGCTCTCAGCCGATAAAGATATTAAACAATGCATGAAAGTCGTCGCCGAAAATACCTGCGCATTATATCTCGTCGCAGGAAATAATAGCAGATGCGTTACGACCAAAACCCTTAAAGCCGTAGCTGACGAATATGCAGTCACAATAGAAAGACAGCACCCAACAATAGCAGAAACAATGCAGCACGCTATAACATCAGCACGAAAACATAACGACATCGTCGTCGTATGCGGCAGCTGCTATATCATGGAAGAACCTTTTAATAGCGTATAGTTATAGCGTTTAGCGGATAGGTAGAAATATTCTAACTTTTACTGCTATACGCTATGCACTATAACTATACGCTATTCTTTTATTCCTCAAAAGCAAGAGCATTATCTACGACATTCTGCGTGCAGAAGACAGGGATATTATTAAAAAGGGCGAGAGTTATACAGTCGCTGGGCCGGGCGTCGACTTCTACGATATGTCTAGCGCTACTTTCGAACGTCTGTTCTAGAACCATGCGAGCATAGTAGATAGAATCCTGGAGGTCGTTGATAACGACATGTTTCATCTTGACACCAAGACCTTTGAAGATCATCGTCATCATATCGTGAGTGTGTGGACGCGGTTTCTTGGTGTCGAGCATAGAAGACTGTATATGCATTCCAACAGTAGGTTCGACGTATATGGCAAAACTCTTCGTCGGAGCTTTAATAATTATTGCAGTATACGTCTTTGTTTGTAGTATCTTCTCGAAAGTAAGGGGAGTCAGCGCTGTTTCCATGATAGTTCCTTATATAATTTCAGTGTGTCCGTCGTGATATCCTACTAAGATAGCGTCAGCAATACCGAAGAAAAACCCCGTCTCTATGACGCCTACGACGCTTATGATTTTAATGTTGTCATCTTCAGGGGAACGCAAAGGTTCATCGAAAGTAATGTCGACGATATAATTTCCACCATCAGTGACGAAAGCTTCTCCGTTATCATTACGAAGTTCCGCGGAATAACCTAGAGAGACAAGTTTTTCTATCGTGGCTTTGTATCCGAAAGGTACTATCTCAACAGGAAGGCCGAAAGCACCGAGATTCTCGACGCGCTTGTCTTCTTCGACAATGATTACAACCCTTTTGCTCATAGTAGCGACGATTTTCTCGCGAAGAAGCGCTCCGCCACCGCCTTTTATTATACGCTTATTGTCGTCGACTTCATCGGCACCGTCGACAACGATGTCAATGTTGTCAACATCCTCGATGCTAACAAGAGTGATCCCTAGCGACCGCGCAAGATCTGCCGTTGCTTCTGACGTCGCTACTGCAGTGATTCTGAGGCCGCCACGGCAACGCTCGCTAAGGCTCTCGATGAAAGCCGTCGCTGTTGTACCAGTCCCAAGGCCAACAACCATGCCATCTTCGATGAGCGCCGCTGACTCCGTCCCTAATAGTTCTTTGATATCCATTATGTCCTTGCTTGTGTCTCTTTTGATGTGATATATGTTCTAACAAAATATATAACTAAACCTTTACCATTGCCATGATTACATTACAAGAATTTTATCAGTATCTTACACAACTTCTTGAAAGCACTCCCGTCGAAGATTATTGCCCCAACGGCATACAAGTCGAAGGCTCTAAAGAGATAAAAACCTTCGCCACTGCCGTCTCAGCAAGCTTGCCGACGATACAAAGTGCCGTAGATCTTGGCGTCGACGCCCTCGTCGTACACCACGGCATGTTCTGGAAATTTGACACCATGAGCGTCGAAGGAGTAAAAAGAGAAAAACTTAGACTCCTCATCGAAAACAACATTACACTAATAGGTTATCATCTTCCTCTCGATATGCACCAAGAATACGGCAACAACTGGAAGGCAGCGAAAGACCTCGGCATGAAAGATCTCGAACCGTTCGGCGTGTATAATGGCACTGCCATAGGCGTACAAGGTGCTTTCGACGCCATAAGCCGCGAGGCCTTCATAGAAAAACTAGAAGAATATTACGGACACAACGCGGCAACAGCATTGGGCGGAAAAGAAACCGTATCAACAGCAGCAATAGTGTCTGGAGGCGCCCACGGGAACATATCCGACGCAATAAAGGCAGAAGTCGATTGTTTCATAACAGGAAGCTTCGACGAATATATCTGGAACATCGCACACGAAGAGAAAATAAACTTCTGCGCATTAGGACATACAGCAACAGAACGTGTAGGACCTCAAGCCCTAGGAAAACACCTCGCCGATACGTTCGATATAAAACATTCCTTCATCGACACAATAAATCCATTTTAATGCGGCTACACCGCATTTCAGTGACCTTACGCGATAGTCATTATTAAGAAGGAATTTCGGAATAGGATTTTTCACCACAGAGCCACGGAGAACACAGAGAAGAAAAGAATATGGCTGGGGAATTTCCCCCAGACCCCTTTTTCATTGAACATTGAATAAACCTGGACACGGCAGTGCCCCCTCTCGCCGTTGTCGTAAGAGTAAGATTGTATCTTTACGTTTGCTATAGGAAAAACAAAGAAAGGAAGTACAATCAACGACAATGGCGACAGCTGTGCGTCCGCTGCGCGCTCTCTGCGCAGTGGGCGCTCTCTGTGAAACTCTGTGATTCCTCTCTTCTCCCTCTGTGGTAAAAATGGGGCTTGTTATTTTTTATTGCAGGGGCGGCAGGCCGCCCTGAGAAATTCTGTGGTAAAAAAATCGGTAGCGCGTAACATCAGTTGATCATTGATATCTGTTTCCGGAGTTTGTTGATATAACGGCTAGAAATTTTGGCAGTATGCTTATTGTTGTCGAAGAGCTTTATGTCTTTGTCTTTGAGGCTGATACGCTTGCCCGCATGACGCGTTATCCACATGCGCATAGAATAAGACGCTTTTTTAAGAGCCTCTTCGGTGAATAGCTTTTTCTCTTCGGAAAGCTTCTTCTCAAGCTTTCGACGCATGCGTAAAATAGTGGCACTCTCGACATTTTTGATTCTGTCCTCGCGAATGTTTTAACATTTGCTCGTCTTTCATCTTCGCACCTGTACCACAGCAAAAACCCTATGGTAAAGTATAGGTCGCAATCATGGGTATTATAACAAAACAAATATTTTTTTTCTTTTTTTCTTGAAAAAATATTACACGATACGTTTGAATGTTGACATAAAGTAGTATATAAGATACTATACTTGAAATTGTTACACCCCTGAGAAGGCTATATGGAAAATGTTATAGATATTTTGAAAGAGCGCGGCTTCATCGACGCGATGACCGGCGAAGAGGTCCGTGACCTATTGCAAGCTCCAATAAAAATATATTCAGGCTTCGATCCTACCGCCGAAAGTCTACATATCGGAAACCTCGTTCCACTTATCGGATTAGCATGGTTTCAACGATGCGGACATACACCAGTAGCATTAATAGGAGGAGCAACAGGGATGATAGGCGACCCCTCAGGGAAAAGCAAAGAACGCGTACTCCTCGATGAAGAAGCTATAAAACGTAACGTCGCTGGTATCACAAAAGATGTCGAAACTGTCTTGTCACGACATAGCGACGTCGCCAAGCCGCTTATCGTCAATAACCTCGACTGGTTCGGCGGCATAAATTTTATAGCTTTCCTACGCGATATCGGAAAAAACTTCCGTATGGGAACAATGCTCGCCAAAGAAAGCGTCAAAAGTAGACTCAACTCCGACGAAGGCCTGAGCTTCACAGAGTTCAGCTACCAGGTTCTTCAGGCGTACGACTTCTATCACCTCGCCGAGAATGAAGATATCGTTATACAGCTAGGCGGAAGCGACCAGTGGGGGAATATCACCGCAGGGACGGAGCTTATCAGGAAAATAGGGACGAAAAAAGCCGCAGGGATAACATTCCCACTGCTAAACCGTAGCGATGGAAAGAAATTCGGGAAAAGTGAGGAAGGGACGATATGGCTTTCACCAGAAAAACTACAGCCATATGATTTCTATCAGTATCTCGTACGTATCCACGACGACGACGTCATAAAGCTTATGAAGCTGCTGACATTCATGGATTTAGAGGAGATACGCCGCTATGAGAGCTCTATGGAAGATAACGATTATATCCCCAATACAGCACAAAAACGCCTCGCAGAAGAAGTTACTCGTATCGTCCACGGAGAAGAAGGAGTAACAAAAGCACTGAGAGCCACAGAAGCAGCAGCGCCAGGGGCAAAGACCGTCCTCGACGCAAAAACACTAGAAAGTATCGCCGCAGATATCCCCAGCGCCGAAGCCGATGCCAAAGATGTAATAGGGGAAAAAGTCCTCGATATCATGGTACAGACAGGATTCCTCGGAAGTAAAGGCGAAGGACGTAGGCTTATAAGAAATAAAGGTGTATACGTTAACAATGTCGTCGTCGAAGATGAAAACACCATAATCGAAGAAAAACACCTAATAGAAGGTAGGATGTTCCTCATCGCTGCAGGAAAAAAGCGTAAAATCCTTATAACAATAAGAGGATTATAGGCCTAAAATACGAGAGAGATTAAAAAAAGTTTAAAAAAAGCCTTGATAGAAAATGTTCAAGGATGAAGAATACAAAAGATAAAAGAGTTAAGGTATTATAACGTCAAATGGCGTACCGCCTTTAGACTGCATGACAAAAACAGAAGAATGCCGTGTCGCTAAAGAAAAATTGCATAGTTAATAGTTAGATTTTAAACAAACAAGGAGAAGATGTCATGGCAACAGTGACAAAGAAGAAATTAATAAACGATATAGCACAAAAAAATAACATCAACCCAGCAGATGTTAGAACCGTTGTACAGGCGTTTCTTGATAATATAACAGAATGCCTAGCAGAAGGTGACAGACTAGAATTTAGGGACTTTGGCGTCTTTGAAGTCGTTCTTCGCAAGCAAAAAATTGGCCGTAACCCTAAAAACGCTTCAGTGCCTATCATTATACCAGCACGTAACTCCGTGAAATTCACTTCAGGGAAAAAGATGCGTATCCTCATCGAAGGATCAACGAAATCTGACGTTATGGATAAATACGCTACAGATACTAGTAAAAAACTCGAAGAAGTCGGCGTAAAAACTTGGTGAAGAACTAAACCTTTCATATAAGAAAGGTCGTGTAACACTGTTGCTAAAAAGACTGCTAAGGCACACATTTGTGTGCCTTTTTTACATCACTCAAAAATATTATCAGACTACATTTTGGATGGCGCATAACGTCAATTATTATTGATCATTGATCGATGATCACTGGTCACTGAACCCGGATACCCAGCACTGTTCCACAGAGCATCGAAGGCAGGCTTAAGGGCTTCCTTGACATCTTCTTCGCCGTATGTTGTATCGACAATAGCATGAGGAAGTATTAGATTATCATGGTCGATTTCACGGCTGTCGTCCCACGAAACTTTTTCGCTGCTTACCGCCAAAGAAAAATCTTTGACGCCTAGCACAGAAATCATTACGTAACACGCAGTGTTGATCCCTAAGTCGTGGAGCGCAGAAAGGTACATAGGAAGCCGTTCTATGATGCCTTTTTCGATGGCGACGATAGGTATTGTCTTATTTTTGCCGTTGATGATCTCACCATTGACGCTTTCAAGAGAACCATTGCGGAAAAGCTGTACATACGACTGCTGCACGAAGGATATAGCACTGAGCTGTTGTGATACCGCCGCAGAGCTGAGGATTCCATGAATATTATAGTGTCTCACAAAGAGAGCCTTATGTGTCGTCGCAAAAAGAGGCGTCAGCCTTTTTCCGTCGTCGTCATATAAAGACGATAGATCACAGTTGCCATCAGTGTCGAAAGGGACGATATGCATCACCACCTTCGGAGCTTCGACATCGATGTCGAGAGGTGTAGCGCCCTCGACAATATCGCCAAGACGCTCTTCCCTGAAGGCGTTCGCGATATCGCGCTGCATGTTGTAGTGATGACTAGAGAGCAATGCCTCTAAAGTTGTTGTATCGACGCTTTCTTCTTTCATATTATTTTTCCTTCTGTAGATCTTGTAGATATTCCAGGGCGTTGTTATGCCGCGTTTCCGGGAATATTATATTTACACGTTTGAGGTCTGTACCTCTACTTTGAAGCATTCTTAGGGTGTGTATAATTTCTTTGTTGGTCATAGGGTAGGCTCCTATTCGGAAGTCGCATGCTACGACATGTCCCTGGACGTCAGTTTGCACGGCACCACCAGCTTTAATTTCGCCATATCCGGGAACTTCTCCTGACAGCATTCTTTGTATGTCTTGTAACTGTCTTTCCAGCTTCTTGAGACTGTCCTCTTTATTTTGGACCCTATCTGAAAACAATGGCATTAGTGGTTGCGTTCTTCCCGTTTTTGGTTTTATTGCCTCGGGAGGCTTTTTTCTCATCGTTTCTATTTCAGCTCTGAGACTTTTGATTTTGTGTTCCAGCTTTTGTATAGCGGCTTTTTGTGTCCGTTCATGATAAAGGCTTTTGAGAGCACTCGATCCTACATAAGCTTCGCCTCTTTCGTCGAAGAGAAGAAGCTGTTTTCTGCCTTTCGGCGTTTTATATAAGGCGTTTCCTTTTGTTATAGAGCCTTCTTCAGTAAAAGACACCCTGTTTTCATCCTTGCGGCGTGCTATTGTTTCTCGTAGCTTCACGAGGTATTCTTGTGCTTTGACGCTTCTAATGTCCCCGGTCTTTGTGAAGAAGGTGAAATCAATATCCAACAAATCGACACCTCGCGAAGAGAAGTATTCTAGAAGATATAGATTCTCGGTGTCTTCGGGGCGGTAATGACCGCTCTTTCCCGATATCGCGATGATCTTACCGCTAGAGTCGGTTTTTATTTCTCCACCGGCAAGGACGGCACTATCACCCAAGAAACTGGAATGATGGAAGACCCCACGGATATGAGAGGCTGCGTACATTTTTTGCTCAGGACTTATCACTATTATAGCATATCCCTCTCCGCCATGAGCAGTGCTTTCATAAGAGGTATCGAAGGTGTGACCATTCCTAACGAAAGTACCGTCATCGCGCATAGAAACTTCATAGACTTTTCTTTGCCCCTCATCAAGGCGGATAAAAGGCTTAACTTCGACAAAACGGTCGTCACCCTGCTGTACCATCCAATCTTCGTAAGAGAGTGGCAAATGCGTTCCTGCATATTTTTCTCGCATCTTACTTTCTTTTTCCTGTTTCCAGTCATCAAATAATAGTGTTGTTTTTCCTTCTGTTTTTTCTTTTTGCCATTCGCCGTCAAGGACATATTCTTTGAAGGTAAGCGGCGATCCCGAAGCTTGCCATTCATCCTTTTTCAGCCAAAGAGCCGGTGATATTGATAATGCCGAAATGAAATATAGTCGCCTCATGCTCTGCATAAATTTTGGGAATGATATGGTGACGCCGGCTTCTTCTGAGATTTCTTTCCAGGCATCTTGATGAAAAATTATCCCTTTAGCCCTCCATTCTTCGAAGGTTTGTGGCGTCTTGCTTGCTTTATTTCCGCGTTCCCAGTATTTCTTTGATAGCCATTCTGGCTCGGCAAAAGGGCTGCTTTTTTGCGCTTCTTCTGTTCGCCACTCTTCGATGGATAGTTTTGTCCCCGAGGCTTGATATGCCAACACTTCTTTCTTTTCAAAAGAATCTTGTGTTACCCACTCGAGAAAGAGCCTGTGATTTTCTGGAGCTCTTTCATATGGCGACTCTTGATAACGCTTTTCTTCCCATTCCGTAAAAGATAGGTCGTTGTCGGGTTCCAATTCCCATAAATCTTTCAATGTAATAGCCTGATTAGAAGAATATCCTTTGTCTTTCACGACAACTTCTTCGAGCCAATAGTTGCCTCTCAAGACCCTTCCTGTATATCCTAGCCTTTCTAGTTTATCGAGACCTTCGCCGATTATAGAAGCACTTTGTATTGCTCGTCGTTTCATCCCGGGGATGCGATCGCGGAGAGTTTTATGTTTTTTAGTCTCGACGCCAGGGATGCTTCTGGCGAAGAGCTTGAAAGAACGATCTTTGACGACCTTGACAGTGTCTTGTTGGACGTCATGCTGTGATAGGGGAGTGTTGTTGGCGGCGCTTTCTAAAAGCTCTTGAAGCTTTGTACCATCTATTATAGCATCGACGCCGGCAGTGTCTCGAATATCCTGCGCTTCGTTATCTTCAAGATATTGTACTTTCCACCCGTGACCGCCATGGGTACTTTTCTTTACTAGGCGTAACTTGTTTTTGTCAAAGTCTGATGCTCCTATGCGGGCAAAGAGATTTTTATCTATAAAAGACATTCTTTATTTTCCTTCTTGAAAATTCATATGTAAAAAAGGTATATATATACTCTTTCTAATATGAGGTTCATCTGTGATGCTAGACACTTTAACATATTTTTATCAAGGAAGAGCTACTATTTTCGACGATATAGTAGCAAAATATGTCACCGACGGAGGACTCGACGATGATTTCATCGAGAATATCGAAGGAATAAGCTTCGGCGAAGAAGAGCTTTCACCACGAGAACATCTCAACGCTTTGCATGGCATCCTCGCCATTGCCATCCTCGCCCAAAATCATCCTCAAAGCGAAGAATATTGCTCTGCTCTGTCGACAATGCTTCATGGGTTGCGCCGTATACCTTTATGGAGGGAATGTCAGCTTTTATCTGCTATAGACGCCTTCATCGCCATCCTCGTAGGAGAGAAACCTCGTGATATCGTTCCTATACAATACGACAAAGGCGCTGCACCACTAGAGACCGGAGACCACTGGATGTGGGGAGCTATACCACACCACTCTCTACATGCCGAGCTTGGAGCAATATGGGCGGCAATAGGATCCCTCACCAAAGACAAAACTCTCATAGCCGCGGCGAGGAACATAGCGCTCTGGCACAACAACACCATCGCCCATGACGGAACCCCACTGCAGGGGATATATTCCCAAGAGCCTGACGGCAATCCCCGTGATGTTATGCAATACGACTACATGCTCTTCCGCACCGTTGCAATAGCAACACGCGACGCTTTCATGGAACATAGAGCCTGCGAAATCCGCAACGCAATAAAAGTCCTCGATGGAGGATTAGAACATAGCAGGGGATCATACCCTTTCTTAGTAGCAGCATGGGCAGAGACGCTAGCACCAGTGCCACAACCACACAAAGAAGACCTCCCTACAGCGATATGTGATGAGACCTTGGCCTTAGCCGGAATACGCGGAGAAAATTTCACGATAATATCGACAGCGACAGGAGGAGGTACCGGACTCGGAGCTTGCCGTTTCGATGATGTCGATATCATAACATACGGCCCACAATATCTTCCTCTAGGAGAATGCGAAGGCTTCGGCATCGAAGGAGGCGAGACATTTTCCTGCGATATCACCGACGATGGCTTCGAAGTCTCTGGAAGAGCAAAACTATCAGCATATTCTCCAGACGGCATACATATGCCTACAAAGAAATGGATAGATATACGCCAAGAAGCAAAAAACAATGCCCTCACCATTGAAACGTCAATACTTAACCTCTACAACGCCGAAGAGATAGCCTTTGTCTTCTATATAAAAGCAAAAACATGCCACCTCGGAACAATGACACTACACCCGCACTCACTAGAACGCTACGAAGGGAAAAATATTCCTATAGCATTCGTCAGCGATAATGGCGCAGTGAAAATCACAACAGAAAACCACAATCCTCTATTACAGGTTGTCCCTCTCGCAGGGAACAAAGACTTCTGGGGAGCGAACTTCCTCGTAGCATACTCAATACAGCCACACTTCAAACCATACCACTGGAAAATACAACATTCTATGATTGCTACAAATGAGGTATAAAAATGAACCCGCTTGAATGTTGTTGGCCCGCTCGTAGAACTCAACGAGTACATCCCGTAACAACGGAACACACAACAGCACGCTCTCAAGGAGAAATGAGCACTAGAGCAGTATCAGTAGCTCCTAGAGAAGACACTGTTTTGTCTGTAGACGAATATAGTTCACGTTTTTTTGACATAGAAAAACAAGACGATAAGGTTGTTTTTCTAAATGGGATTTTTCAAGCCAGAGAAGATAACATTACCAGCGATTTCTTAGATGGTTTTTTTAATAAAATAGTATGCCAAAATAAAGAACCTGTTCTTGAGGCGGTAATAACGCTAGCCTTTGCCACCGAATCAAGCAGCGATTCACATATAAACGTTGCGCTCGCCCTTGTTAAGTTAATAGAAATGGACCTCGATGAAGATATTCGGCTCCGCCTTATTGATGCAGCATTAAAGCTAGCATTTAATCCCAATCTGAGTATAGATGCACATAGGAATATTTCTTATCTTCTTTATAGTTTACTAAAAATAAAAGAGAAACGCGATAAAGGTAGTCTGACCCGTCTTATTAATGCAGTATTAACGCTATCATATAATCCCAATCTGAGTATAGATGCACATAAAAATATTGCGCATTTGTTTTTTAAAATACTTGATTATAAAGGGCACGACTTGTTTCTCATCAAAGAAGATCGTTTTGATGATCTTGTTGATGAAGCAATAGAATTTGCATATAAAACTAATTTGAACCCAGAAGCACACGCTATTGTTTTACTCTTGCTTAAGAAATTGTTGGAATTGCCATCATTAGCGCAAGAAAAAAAAGATCGCGTGGAGCAAAGAATTACATTTTTTTCTGGGCTTTAACCCGTTAAGAATTGAGCATTAACCCAGAATGCCTTTGTGCTTTAATCTTTAATCGCTTACAATTGACTATCTTTAATAAACATATAAGATATAAAAGATGGTTTTATTTAGTTCCTGTTTTTTAAATGGGGTCAAAATGGGGTCAGGCTTTGGTTATTGAGTTCTAGAAAGGCTGGTTTTTAAAACTCGGATATCTTCTTTTAATTCTTTATCTTTGTCCATTAAATGTTGGATGTTGTTTGCTGATAGACTAAGAGTGCTTAAATCTCGATTT